>JBEHXD010000346.1:0-6167 GCA_048498875.1 Verrucomicrobiota bacterium | reverse complement strand
GAAATAGGAGGGATCGGTCATGATTTCCTGGTAGCCGGTCATCGACGTGTTGAAAACACATTCTCCAGCGATCGTGGCGTCGGCACCGAATGCGGTGCCGTGAAAAACACTGCCATCTTCAAGGGCGAGGACTGCGGGCTTCGTGTGGGACATCAAGGGGTGACGAAAAGACCTCTGGTCCCGTCTGCCAAGGGGAAAGATACAGCCGTTAAAAAACTCCCTGAGCGCGGGGAATTTTAACGGGCCAGTAACGTCGATCAGGGCAGCGCGATGGTCGATTCGATCAATCGGACCAGGGAGGCCGCTTGGATTGGCTTGGTCAGATATTCGTTCATTCCGGCCTTTAAACAGCGCTCGCGATCGCCCACCATGGCAGAGGCCGTCAGGGCAATGATATGCAACGCCCGGTTGCGTTCGCCCACTTCCCCGGCGCGGATTTTGGCGGTCGCTTCATAGCCGTCCATTTCGGGCATCTGGCAATCCATCAAAACCACGTCGAAATCCTGTTTGCGCAACACGTCCAGACATTCGGCGCCGTGGCCGACGATCTGGGGATGATAGCCAAGACGGTTGAGCAATCCGGCGATCAGCTTTTGATTCACGGCATTGTCTTCCGCGACCAGGATTCTCAGGGGGTTCTGTTCGGCAAGGCTCGCGTCGAGTCGGGGCGCCTGGCCATTGAACGGAACGGCGGTCGCCGGTTTGCGTTGATCCAGAGTGGTGTGCAGCGAATCCAACAACGCCGATTGTCGCACGGGTTTCGTCAGCACGACTTGAAAATGGTCTTTCGGGCGAAAGGCGTTGAGTTCTTCGCGGCTGACGGATGAGAGCAAAATCAGCGGGAGTTTGTCGGCTCCGGCCTGACGGTGGATTTCCGCCGCGAGTTCAACCCCGTTCATGTCCGGCATCATCATGTCGAGCAGGGCGACGTCGATTTCCGGGTTTTTCCTCACGTAATCCAGTGCTTCCGAGGGATATTCAAACGCCTCGCAAACCAAGCCCCAGCGTTTCAACTGGCTCATGAGAATACGGCGGTTGGTTTCATTGTCGTCGACAATCAGGGCGCGACGGCCTTCCAGCACGACAGGCGCCCGATGACGGATGGTGATGCCGGGGAGTTCGGGCGCCTTGGTGGGCATCGCCTTGATCGTCAGTCGGAAGGTGGAGCCTTTTTCAGAAGTCGAAGCGAGTTCGATGTCGCCGCCAAGGACTTGGGCTAGGCTGCGACTGATCGCGAGACCGAGGCCGGTTCCGCCGAAACGGCGCGTGGTCGATGAATCGGCCTGGCTGAAAGGCCGGAATAACCGTCCCACGCGATCGGGCGGCACGCCTTCTCCGGTATCGCGGATCGTGATGGCGATTCGCGGAACGGCATCCTCTGCCAGCGGGGCGCAGCTCACGCGAATCTCGACCTCGCCCTGGTGCGTGAACTTGATCGCGTTGCCAATCAGGTTGACGAGAATCTGGCGCAGACGGATACCATCGCTGACGATCCATTCCGGCACCTCGCCGTCGATCCAGTGCATGAGCTCGATTTTCTTTTCGCTGGCCTTGCTCCAGAGCAGATCGAGCACTTCCTCGATGCAGCGCTGGACGGCCACCGGTTGCTGTTCGGGCTCCATGTGTCCGGCTTCGATCTTGGAGAAATCAAGAATGTCGTTGATGAGCGTGAGCAGGGATTCGCCGCTGGAATGAATGGTGAGCAACCAGTCGCGCTGCTCAGGTCCGAGCGGGGTGTCGAGCAACAGGTTGGTAAAGCCGAGCACGCCATTCATTGGCGTGCGGATTTCGTGGCTCATCACCGCGAGGAATTCGCTCTTGGCCCGGTCGGCGGCTTCGGCGGCATCCTTGGCTTTGCGCAATTCCGCCTCGGCGTTTTTCTGCCGCGTGATATCGGTGTGTGTGCCCACCATGCGGCGCGCCTTGCCATCCGCTCCGAAGAGGGCCTTGCCGCGAATCAGCACCCAGCGCCAGTTGCAGTCGTTGTGGCGAATGCGGTATTCGCATTGGAAAATATCAATTTCGCGGCGCAGATGTGACTTGAGCGCGTGATCGACCTGGGGGCGATCGTCAGGATGAATTCGGGCGAGCCATTCGGCCCGATGATCGGAAAGTTCCTCCGGCTCGTAACCCAGCATCGCTTTCCAGCGGGGTGAAAGCCACATCTCGTCGCGTTCGATATTCCAATCCCAGACGCCTTCGTTGCTGCCTGCGACCGCGAGATGCCAGCGTTCCTCGCTGGCGCGAAGTGCGTTTTCGGCCCGCTTGCGCGCGGTGGCGTCGCGATCCATCCCAATGACCAGCTCCTTGCCGTTCACAACGATGAGGCTGGTGGAATATTCGATGTCGAAAATCGATCCGTCTTTCCGACGGTGTTTTCCTTCGCCTTCCAGCCGGGGTGATTTTCGCAAATCTGCGATCCAGTAAGAAGCGTTTTGCGTCCACGGCGTCGCTTCGATAAGGTCGACGCATTTTCCCACCAGTTCTTCGCGGGAATAGCCGTGAAGTTCGCACGCCATTGGATTGCAGTCCACGATCTTGACCGGCACACTTGGATCGGCCGGATCAAACAGCATCAAGCTGAGCGGCGCCTTTTCCCACATGGCGCGCAGCTGGGGCAACGTGATCGCCAGCGCGGTATGGTTTTTTGCGGCCTCGGCCCGGAGCTTTTCGGCATCAATCCGCTGCTGCCAGCCAAAGCCGACGGCAAGAAAGGCGATAACCGCGCCAAAACCGGACAAAGCGAGGAGGGCGCCCTGCGAAAAGTGCGTCGGCGAAATGGCTAGCCAGGCGATCAGGGCCACTAACAGGAACGCGAGCACCAGCGTCGTGACCAATAAATGGAGGCCGAGACGCGACCGCGACGACGCTCCAGAAGCGCCAGTATCCTGAAAAAGTGGGGCCATGAGGTGATAACAAGAGATAAGTCCATCGGCACAAATCACAACCCACTTAGCAGCTTCGGGCGTTCGAATTAGGGGTTTTTACCTAAAAACTGCAAATAACCCTGATTCTTGGAGCGGTTGATGACCCAGGACGCTCATTTGACAGCTCCAACAAACCAACTACCTGTCTTCTACCTCATGCCCTATTTAGAAGATCGCTCGGTGTGGTTTCAAGGCCAAGGACTCTGGTCGCACGTTTCGCAGGCCGAATGGCGGGACTGGACGTGGCAGCTCAAGAACCGCATCACCACGGTGGAGCAGTTGGAGAAATACATGACGCTGACACCGGAGGAGCGCGCCGGATGTCTTTTTGCCAAGGACAAGCTGGCGCTCGCGATCACGCCTTATTTTTTCAACCTGATCGACCGCGACGATCCCAACTGCCCGATTCGGAAACAGGTCATTCCCCGCAGTGATGAAATGGTGATTTCGTCGGGCGAGATGCTGGATTCGCTGGGTGAGGACGAACATTCACCGGTGCCCGGATTGGTTCATCGCTATCCCGACCGGGTGTTATTTCTGGTGACCGATCGGTGCGCCTCCTATTGCCGCTACTGCACGCGCAGTCGTCTCGTCAGCAACGCGCAGGACTATAATTTCCATCCCGAGTACGAGCAGGCGCTGCGACACATCGAGGCTCATCCGGAGATTCGCGACGTGTTGCTTTCGGGCGGCGACCCGCTGCTGCTTTCGGACAAAAAACTGGATCATTTGCTCGGGCGGTTGCGCGCGATCAAGCACGTCGAGTTTATCCGCATCGGCTCACGCATCCCGGTTTTTCTGCCCCAGCGGATTACGCCGGAGCTTTGTGAGATTTTCAAGAAACACGGCCCGATTTGGATGAGCATTCACGTGAATCATCCGAAGGAAGCCACGCAGGAATTAAAGGATGCGTGCGAGCGACTTTCCTATGCGGGCGTGCCGCTCGGCAACCAGAGCGTGCTGTTGCGCGGCGTGAATGACGATGCCGACGTGATGAAGGCGCTCGTGCACCGGCTGCTGCGGATGCGCGTGCGGCCGTACTACATTTACCAGATGGACCTCATTACGGGAGGGGCGCATTTCAAAGTCGATGTGCGCAAGGGCATCGAGATTGTGAAGGCCCTGCGCGGCTTCACGACCGGTTATGCCGTGCCGCAATACGTCATCGATGCGCCCGGCGGCGGTGGAAAAGTCCCGATCAATCCGGACTACGTCGAAAAAATCACCGACGACGAAGTGGTCTTCAAAAACTTTGAAGGGAAGACGTATCGCTACCCGCTCAAGGCGTCGCCGGTGCAAGTTGCCGACGGAGCAGTCATGCCGGCGGAGATCCACCTGTAATTTTTCTGCGCGGTTTCATTTCAGTGAGAAGGTCGCGCTGATCGTGGCGGTGATCGTTTTTTCCAAGGCGGTCGCATCGTTGTTTCCTTCCCAGCTGGTCGAGCTCGAATAGAGCGGGTTGATTTGCACGACGCCCATCCGCGCGTTGCGCAATTCCTTGATTTTGCGGTCGCCTTGCGACGCGATTTGCTCGGCGCGGGCACGGGCGTCCTTGGTCGCTTCCGCCATCATTTCCACCTTCGCATCCCCGGCTTTCGTGTAGATGAATTCAAATCCTTCCGAAACGAAGGCGATATCTTGTTGGAGCAGTTCACCGGTGTCTCCCGCCAGTTTTGGCACGCCATCGACGTCCGTCGAACGAACTTCAATCGTCTGGGTGAGGCGGTAGCCAATCCGCTGTATCACCGTGCTGTCGTCCTCGCTGTTGTGCTGCTTCGAGGTGATGTCGCGGATTTGCACGGGCTGGGCGGCGAACTGGGTGAGTCCGCGGCTTTGGAGAAACGCGCTGATCTTCAGAAAATTCGCCTGTAGTTTCTGTTGGGCTTCCAAAAGGGTGGGCGCGTCGGCGGAAAAATTGGCGCGCCAGACCACGAGGTCCGAGCGGACATTTTTTCGGGCTGAACCGGTGACATTGACGACCTGTGACTCGGCGATTCGAGTCCAGGCGCTGGCGACGACAAATGAGGCAAAAACAAGGCCGGCAGCCAGCGCGAGGCCGGCAAGCAAACCGAAGAATTGGGGACGGGCAGGCAGGGAGACATTCATGGATTTCGTAAGTTTACGACAAAGCGGAGCGCGTTGCCGCGCTCGTTGAATGGAACCTGACCCAAGTGCAACCGAGTGGAGGAAAGGGATGGGTACAAGCTATTTCCAAATTACTTATTCACAATCTTCAGGCGCCTGAGAGGTAGGTTTGTGGCACGAGAAAAGCCGACCTGCCGGTTGATCGATCAGGTGGTCAAGGAACTAGGGGTAAGACCCTGTTTTTGAATCAACTTTGGCAACTTGCCCGCAAGTTAGGTGATTTCCAATTTTCCCCAAAATAATTGGAAAAAGATTCAACGTTTTTGAGAAAACCACGTCTACCTCTGTGAACATCGTTTGTAGTTCTTAAGGTTTGCTTGGTGTTAGGTCATGAAAGGCGTCCCTTGCGGGGCGCCTTTTATGTTTATGGGGTCTGAGGTATTGGCGTGGGTCATATCGGAAGTTTTTCTTGCGACCCGGACCGGCCAATCTATCGGTGTCCTCTGCTCGTAGGGGTGTCTTCCGCGGAAGACTGAGACTGCAGTACGCTCGACTGCTCGACCCTTTGAACCTGAAACGGATCATACCGGCGAAGGAAACAAGCGTGGTGCGCAGGAGGCGTCGCCGGGTTTGTCGTTCGCCGGCAAATCGGAATCGGGCCGGGCCTCACCACCATGCAAATTCCGAATCGAATTCCTGTATCCCACCGAGGCCTGTTGAAGGTGTCGCTGATGCTCTCGCCTGTGCTCGCCTGGATGGCCGGGGCGCGAGCGGATGAAACCGCAACGGTCCAACTCGACCGTTATGTCGTGACCGGGGTGCCGGTGGAGGCGTCGGTCAATCCCCTCACCCGCGATATCTCCACGGTTTTTGGGGACGCACGCAACATCCTCGATACCCCGCGGGCCGTCAGTTCCATCACGGAGGCGCTGCTCAACGAACGTGGCATTCACGGCGTGAAGGAATTCGTGGTCTACACGCCGGGCGGCTACGCCTCGTCGAGCTACGGTCTGGCCACCACGCCGAATTTGCGGGGCGACACGGCTGAGACTTATCTCAATGGACAGCGGCGCAGCTATAACCTGTACGGGTTCCTGCCGAGTTGGAACGGGATGTGACGTGCCGTACCGGCCTCGAGGACGTGGCCGAGCTGCT
>JBEHXD010000345.1:0-6191 GCA_048498875.1 Verrucomicrobiota bacterium | reverse complement strand
ATCTGGGACATCGGATTCGGATTTAAAGGTCAGTCAACGACCGGGCGCCGTGCCTGACAAGCCGCTTCGCAGCCATAATTTCCATCTGGTGAACCGGATTCAGGCAATCCAGGTGGATCGCGATCTCAGGACACGCTTTCGGACGGCACTCTCAACTACCTCAACAAAACGCGTCCGGAGGCCGCGTTCCACCCCAAGACCCAAGCTAACCCCGGTCCACGACGTCCAGCTCGGGCCATTGCGCGATCTTCCGGTGCAAAGTCCGGCGGCTGATGCCGAGCAGCGTGGCGGCCTTGGTTCGGTTGCCGCGCGCTTTCATCAGGGCTTCACGCAACAGACGCTTTTCATTGTCCTCAACCGAGTAAGGATTCGACGGCGTGGCGGTAAGCATCGATGGCGGCGGCGGAGTTTCGCCCCGGAACTTTGGCTCCAGGTCGAACTCACTCAGCTTTCCACCCCGGCGAAGCACGACGGCGTTTTCGGCGAAATTGCGCAGTTCACGAATGTTGCCCGGCCAGGGATAGGTTTGCAAATGCCGCATTGCTCCAGGCTCGAAAGTCACGGGCTCATAACCGTTTTCCTTCGAATATACCTTGATGAAATGTTCGAGGAGAACGGGTATGTCGTCCACGCGTTCGCGCAGCGGCGGCGTGGTGATGCGCACAACATTCAGGCGGAAAAACAAGTCTTCGCGGAATTTGCCCTCCTTCACCATCTGCTCGAGATTGCGATTGGTGGCGGCCACCAGTCGCACGTCGACCGTGATGGTCTTGGAGCTGCCGATGCGTTCAAAGCTCTTCGTCTCAAGAAACCGGAGGAGCTTCACCTGGATTTCCGGGCCAATTTCCCCGATCTCGTCGAGAAAAACCGTGCCGGTGTCCGCGGCCTCAAACCGACCTTCACGCCGCTCGGTCGCTCCCGTGAACGCCCCGCGCTCGCGGCCGAATAGTTCGCTTTCCAGCAGGGTCGCCGGCAACGCCGCGCAGTGCACGGGCACAAAGGGCGCCTGCGCCCGCGGGCTCGCCTGATGAATCGCCTGGGCGATGAGTTCCTTGCCCGTGCCAGTCTCACCTTCGATGAGGATCGTCGCCTTCGAGGGCGCCACGAGCTTCACGCGCTCGATCACCTCGGCCAGTTTCAATGAGTGGCCAACGATTCCGCCCACACTGAATTTCTCATCGAGACGCTCGTGCAGTTGCTTCACTTCCACCTCGAGCGTCTTGGTTTTCAACGCGCGCTGGATCAGGATTTCCAAGCGATCGATCTGCACCGGCTTGGTCAGAAAATCCACTGCGCCCCGCTTCATCGCCTCGACCGCCGATTCGATGTTGCCGTACGCGGTCATCATCAGCACGGCGGGTTTGTTCGGCAGCGTCAGCGCCTTGTCGATCACCTTGAGTCCGCTTTTTCCAGGCATCCGCAGATCCGTGATGATCACGTCAAATTCCGAGGCGTCCATCAGGTTGAACGCCTCGTCCGCACTTCCGGCGACGGAAACGTCATAGTGCTCTTGCAACGCCTGCTGCAGGCCCTCTCGGGTGTGCTTCTCGTCGTCGACGATCAATACGCTGGGCACCATTATCGGTAATGAAGCCAACGCTTCCTCCCGCGGTCAATGGGAAATGAGACGAGGTGGCACAATCATCAGTTTTCTCTTAAAACCTGCCTCGCGCGGACGCCTTTTCACTATTATGGCTTCCGGAAACGAAGCCCCCGACTGATTCTCAGAATCCGATCTCATCCCGGTACGCCGTCCCACCTCGAATCTGCCATGTCAACCGATCCCCGCATTGATGCCTACATCGCCGAAGCCGCTCCGTTTGCGCAGCCCATCCTCCGCCATTTGCGCAAACTCATTCACGCCACGTCTCCGGAAATCACCGAGGCGTTCAAATGGAGCCATCCCACCTATCTCTATCGCGGGAAAATGTTCTGCGGAACCGCTGCCTTCAAGGCGCACGCCACGCTCGGCTTTTGGCATCAGGATATGGAGAAACTGCTGAGCAAGGAAATCGGGAAAACCTACGACGCCATGGGCATGCTGGGACGATTGACCTCGTTGAGCGACCTGCCTGACGACCAGACTTTGGCCCGCTATTTTAAAACCGCGATTTCCCTCTACGATCAGGGCGTGCCAAGTAAGTCGAAGCCAAAACCCAAGCCCGCGCTAAAAACTCCCGCCGATCTGCAGTCGGCGCTAAAGAAAAACAAATCCGCTTCCGCGACGTGGGAGAAATTCAGCCCCAGTCATCGCCGCGAATACATCGAGTGGATCACGGAAGCCAAACGACCCGAAACGCGCGCCAACCGGCTGGAAACCACGCTTACCTGGCTGAAGGACGGGAAATCCCGCAATTGGAAATACGAGAAGTGCTGATGGCCTGAAACGACGCCGCTTCCGTTTCCCCGACCCGCTCAACTCTTCAGCATCCGGAACTGCCGGTGCTTTTGTGGAAATTGCAGGGTCACCACCGTGCCGGTGCCTTCCTTGCTTTCGATACCAATGTGCCCGCCATGATCGCGCATGATTCGCTGCACAATCATCAGGCCGAGCCCGTGTCCGCCGGCCTTGGTCGTATGGTAGGGTGAAAAAAGTTTGGTCAGATCTTCGGCCCTGATTCCGCTCCCCGTGTCGGAAATGCGCACGAACACCGACTGCTCGTCCGCCCGGATCCGGATGCCCAGCTGACCGCCCGGTTGCATCGCCTCCATGGCATTTTTGATCAGGTTGAAAAAAACCTGTTTGAGCTGATTGGTGTCCGCCATGATCACGGGCGTGGTGGCGGGAAGTTCCCCCTCCACTTTCAATCCGCGGTCTTCCAGTTCCTTCGCCTGGAATTTGAGCACATCCTCGATCACCTCGGGCAGGTTCACTTCGGCCAGATCAGGCGGACGCGGGCGGATGGCTTCGAGGAAATTGCGAATGATGCCGTCAAGCCGCGTGACTTCGCCCTGACAAATCCGGATCGATTCGGAAAGGGCGGAACTTTCCTTCGAGCCCTGGAGCTTTTTCAATTTTCGCTCGATCAGCTGCAGGTGAATGGTGAGCGAATTAAGCGGATTGCCCAGCTCGTGCGCCACGCCCGCGGCGAGCAGGAGGATCGACGACGTTTTTTCGTTTTCGATCAGCTCCTCCGTCGATTTCTTTTCGGAGGTGATGTCGGTGAGAATGATTGCGTAACGCTGCTCGCCCGACTCGTCCTCGTTGAAGGGAACCATGTACAGCCGCAACACACGTGGCTGCGGATAGGTCAGCTCGAATTCGCGCGTCACCACCGGACTGCCCGATTTCTTACCGCGTCTTTTTTCGCCGTCGAGCGAGGCACGCAATCCCGGCACGAGCCGCCACAGGGTGGCCTCCGCGCCCATCTCATCCTTGAAGCCAATGAGCTGTGCCGCCGCGTCGTTGGCAAAATCGATTTCCCCGTCGGCGGTGATCACCAGCACCCCTTCCTGGAGCGTGTTGAAAACCGTATCCAGCATGGTGCGTTCCTTCGCCAGCCGCTGCACGAGCGTTTGCAAGCCGGCCATGTCGAGCCGGTCGAGCCGACTGAGCACCTTGTCGAGAGAACTGTTTTTCCGACCCGCCATGTGGTTAACCAATACGCGCCACCGCGCCTCAATCAAACAGTATCATCTGACCCTCGAGATCTCGCTTCTGGGCAAAAAGTTTTCGCAGGAAACTGTCGCGATGCACCGCGCTGCGCCCGAGCCGCAAAATCGCCTCGCGATGCTCCTCCGTGCCATAACCTTTGTGCTGGGCGAAGCCGTATCCCGGATGGACCTTGTCGAGTTCGTCCATCAACCGGTCGCGCGTCACCTTCGCCACGATCGAAGCCATCGCGATGCACAACGACCGGGCGTCCCCGCTGACGATGCCCTGATGCGGATACGGAAAACTGCGCAGTGGCAGTCCATCGATGAGAATCTGGCAGGACACCGTCGGTTGAAACGCCGACTTCTCCACCTCGCTTGCAAACAAATCGGGTTCGCTCTTTTTCTCGAAGGCCGTCGGGGGATAAATTCCCTCGAGCGCCCGCCGCATCGCGAGCTTGGTCGCACCCAGAATGTTGACCGACTCCACCTCCGCCACCGTTGCGACGCCGTAAGTGGCGTGAATTTGTCCCTGGCTCACCAGCTCCTCAAATTCCACCCACAGCTCGGACCGTTCCTCACCGGTTAACTGTTTTGAATCGTTGACCCGGCCGGCCTTCGTCGTGGCCCACCGGCCTTCGAGAAATTCCTGCGAAACGAGCACCGCGGCCGCCACCACCGGTCCCGCCAGGGCGCCTCGGCCAGCCTCGTCCACGCCGATCAGGCTGCCAAAGCCGAAGATCTGCTTGAGGTCATAGCTGCGTAACTGGCGCCGTTTGGCCATGAAAGAGTGGAAAGATTCACCCGCCGTCAGGCAAGCCCGGCAACATCCCGGATCGGCAGGGAAATGTTCACTTGAATGTCATATCGGCGGGCTGGCCAATGCAACGCTTCGGGCTAGCGTAAGGGCATGAGCGCGCGCGAAACCCTGGAAATGCTGAGCTACATCGTGACGATCATCGGTTTGCCGGTGGCCATCATCACCTACATGCTGGAGCAGCGAAAGGAGCGGCAAAATGAGGAGGAGGAAATCTTTCAGCGTCTTTCCGACGAATATCGCGAATACCTCAAGCTTGTTCTCGATAATTCCGACCTGCATTTGCTCCGCCGGGAAGGCCGGCAAACCGCGCTTTCCGAAGACCAGGCGGAACGACGCCTCGCGATTTTTGGCATCCTCATCTCACTTTTCGAACGCGCCTACCTGTTGGTGTACGAGGAAAACATGAGCCGCCACACCCAGCGCATGTGGCAGTCGTGGGAGGACTACATGCGCGAATGGCTGCGCCGGGCAGAATTTCGCGAGGCGCTGCCACTCCTACTCGAAGGCGAGGACATGGAATTCACGCGATATATTCAAAAACTGATGGCAACGCTGCCCACGTAATCGAGCAGGCAGGGCGGATTATCCCTAATCCGCCGTTCCGGATGATCGAACATTGGTTGTGCGATCGAACACAAACGGCGCTCTAATCCTTAGCGCGACGTTATTGGCGGAGCGTATGGTGTAATGCAGCGCGCGAATCCTGACGGCGCTTTAAGGATAAAGCGCCCTACCAGTCGTTGCGAATCAGACCGCGCGAAACCGATTCACCGTTTCCACTCGGTTCTTTCCTTCGGCACGGGCAGGGGCAATTCGTCGAGTTTTCCCATCGCCTCTAGCACTTCGTAGCAGGTGCGAAAGTGGAGTTTGGCGAAGTCGCCGAACGCCTTTGCGCCAAATTTCTCCACGACCTGGAAAGCCTGCGCCTTGGCCTGTGCGCCCGCGCCTTTCTGGAGTTTGTCGCCGAATTTTTTGGAAAGCTCGTGCATGCAACGCACAAACTCCGCACGCGCCACGACTGACGCCGCGGCCACGACCGGGTCTTCCTCCGCCTTGGTCCGCATCGCGAGATCGAAGCGCTCGACGCCTTTTTTCTTAAGTTCCTTCTGCACCAATGGCTCGGTGGAAAACTGGTCGAGCAGTCCGCGCGTCACCCATTTTTTCTTCAGCGCCTCGTGCAACGCCGTGGCGTGCTGCCAGGCGAGCAGCCGGTTGAGGCTGGCGAATGGTTTGGCCATGAGCTCGTTGTATTTCGGCATGCCGCAATAGGCCGTCTCCACGATGACTCCAGGAGTGGAGCGGATGATCTCGTCCAACTTGAGAATCTGCGCATCCACGATCGTCTTGCTGTCGCGCACGCCCGCCTTGATCCACGCGCGCACCGCTTCCCCGTCGGCAATCACGGTCGCCGCGATCACCGGGCCGAACAAATCACCCTTGCCGCTTTCATCGAGGCCCGCGTGAGGCTCGTACCAATCCGGGTGCAACACTTCGTCGTAACCCAGTTTGGGAGTACCTGTGACCTCCGCTTCGATCACGTTTTGGACAAAATCCTCGGTTTCCTTGCCCGCGACCACCACCTTGCCGCTCGTGTAGGCCGTCACGTTTACCTTTGGTCCCTTGAACGCGAACCGCGCATAGGGCACCTCGGTCGTTTCCCAATTTTTCGCTGCGCATGCCGCCCGCAGTTTTTCCATCTGCGCATCGTCCAGCTTGATGGTATACGTGGTGATCTTCTTGGGTTACCCGCAGGCGAAAAACACGCTCGGCAAGGTCG
>JBEHXD010000344.1:0-6197 GCA_048498875.1 Verrucomicrobiota bacterium | reverse complement strand
CGCTCGTGCTGGTGACGCAATTTCACTCCGCGCTCCCGGCCGGCGGACCCTTGCAGGCCGCCAATGACGTCCTGCGGGCCATCGCCCTGCGCTTCGAGCGCCACACGGATCCGACCGCGCTGCACTTCGACAATCCCGCCCTGCCGCTGGTGTTCGTGATCCTGTTCCTCCAATCCACCGCCCGAGTCTTCGGCAACCCGGCGCGCGGCGCCCTCGTCCCGCTCCTCGTGCCGGCGACGGCTGTGAGCAACGCCGTCACCTGGAGCGCCAGCTCGTTCGAACTTTCCAGCGTGCTCGGGCCGGCGCTCGGCGGGTTCATCGTGGCTTCCGTTGGCTACACCTCCGTGTACGTGTTCGATCTGGTCGCCTCCACCACCTTCGCGCTGCTGATGTTCGGCGTGCACGTGTCCGCGCCGGAGCGCATGGGCGGCGGCGGGCCGGCGCCCGACATGCTCGCGGGCGTGCGCTTCATCTGGCAGCGGAAACCGATCCTCGCTGCGGTATCGCTCGACCTATTCGCCGTCCTGCTGGGCGGCGCGATCGCGCTGCTGCCGATCTACGCCGACAAGATCCTGCACGTCGGCCCGAGCGGACTGGGCTGGCTGCGCGCCGCCCCCGCGTTCGGCGCCATCACGATGGCCTTTCTCGTCACCCACCTGCCGCCCGCGCAACATCCGGGCCGCGGCATGCTCTGGTCGGTGGCCGGTTTTGGCGCCGCCATCGTGCTCTTCGGGCTTTCGACCAACTACTGGCTGTCGCTGGTCGCGCTCTACCTCAGCGGCATCTGCGACAATTTCAGCGTGGTGGTCCGCCACACGCTGGTGCAGATGCTGACGCCCGACATCCTCCGCGGCCGCGTGACCGCCTTCAACCAGCTCTTCATCGGTTCCTCCAACGAGATCTCCGAACTCCGCGCCGGCCTGGCCGCCGCCTGGTTCGGCCCGGTCACCGCCGCCGCGGGCGGCGGGGTCGGTACGATCCTGGTCGTCGTGCTCGTCGCCGTGGCCCTGCCCGCCCTGCGCACCGTGCCGCCGTTGCATCAGCTCACACCGGAGTTCGGCGAGGAAAAATCGCCGGTTTAGCCGGGATGCTGACCCGGTGGGCATCCCTCGCATTCACTTCGCTCGGCGAGATCGGGGATGGCCGTGCCATCCGCAGCCAATAGACGTTGTTCGCGTGTGAAACGCCCTCCGTCGCTAAAGCTATGGAGAGCATCCTTCGCTCTCGCTCCGCTTGGCGATTCGGCGGATGGCTGTGCCATGCGTAGCCACTCAGGCCGCATCGGGAGTGAAACGCCCTCCTTCGCTAAAGCTACGAAGGGCATGCTTCGTGCTCGCTACGCTCGGCGAAGCATGGAGGTGTGGGGCGGAATCGGCGCCCATCAGGGTGATTGCAGCGCCAATGTTGCCACTTCCCCGAGTGAACCAAGCCTAATCTGACTTTACTCCAAAACTGCTTTTTCGAACGACCTGGGGTCCGGTTTGGTGTCCATTCAGCACGCGTGGACGAAACTGAATCATCGATTAATTTCTTCCAGTCGATGTGTGAGCGCACGGGCTTCGGCCCAGCCTGCCTCCACGAACAGGTCCAAAACCGCCAGTAGAGCCTCGATGGGTTTGCTGTCTGAAGGGTCTTGGAAAATAGCCGCGTAGTCCACAAGGGCTCGTTGAATAAGTTTGACGACATCGGTAACTGCAAGGTGCTCAAACTGTATCCGCGCAGCAGAACTGCTGAGAATGGACTTTGTGGCCAAAAGAAATACCTCACGGGGGGCGCAAGACATCAAATGGTGCAACATCTGGATCAGATGATGCGCGGTGTGTGGATGAGGCTCGTTGGCTAGTTTATCGATCAGAGGGGCTGCCTCTCGCCAAAACCGGGGCAACTTTTCCGGTGTCATCCTTTCCTGGTCATTGTTCCGCTTTTCATCAAATGCCCCGCTCGCGAAAAACAACTGCATGGCAATGCCGTCAACAATCTTGGCCGTGTGATCGACCAAAGGTTTCAGTGAGGCAGATTGAGTTTCCACCTCTATGCCGGCACTATGTATTTTGAATAACTGGGCGCGATAATCCGCCAGTTTGCTTTGGGCAGAGTCCAGCAGTCTTCCGAGGAATTGCCAGGCGCGCACGCGCATTCCTTCATAACGGGGCTGGATCGGATCAACACTACCAGCCGTCATCCATCCCCCTACACGCAGTTCATGTAATTGAGGCAAGAGGGTCTTGTAGGCCTGCTCCTGTTCGCAATGCTCGATAGCTTGCTCGACAAAACGGAGGCATTCTTCCCGGCCCGATCGAAGATACTGGAAGAGGTAGATGTTCCCCAGCGAATCGTGGATTGTGTGTCCCGGGGGGGCTTGTTCGGCTCTCACTGCAATGCGCCGGACACGCGTCATCACTTTATCGGCGTCAACTCCCCACAGGCGGTTCAACGCATCCAAGCAGGCATTGAGAACAGAATAGCGAATCTCGGATTCGATCACCGAATCAAGGAGTTCCCACATCAACTGCGGAGCTGCTTTATACAAAACGGCCAGACGGGTTACGGCATTGAAGCGCACAGGCCATGTCCGGTCGCGCACGAGCGCGCGCAAGGCCACGGCAACCTCTGGGTCAGTATTTCCCGTTCGGTCGACGAGGAATGGCAGCCCTTGGGCGGCATCAACTCTTGGCGCGGGCCAACCCCAGCCAATGAATCCATCGTCTTTTTCCTCGGGATAATCACTGGCTGAGGGGATGGGATCTATCGCGCCCCGTAGCAAAAGCCGCCGGATCGTTGTCCAACGGGGGTCAGTTTTAGGCCAATTCGTTTTTGCGGCCACTTGGTCAACCACGCCGACCAGATGCCCCCACAACTCCTGCGCCATCTTGGAGGACTGGGGGTCAAACTGGGCCAGCGCCTCTTCGCTGGAATCGATAAGCGCCCACTCGGTGTCTGCTTTTTCCTGGTCAAAGTTTTGGCCGTCGCGCCCGAGAAAGCTTTTCAGCTTCTCTCGCAGTTCAAATAGGCGGCGGTTGGCCGGATCTTCCAGATCGACGCCCCGCTCGCGGATCAGTTCGGCGTCGGTGAGGGGTCGCGAGGTGACTTTTGGGCTGACGCGTTTCGGGTTGGGTAACAGATTGCCTTGGGCGTTAGCCGATTTCCAAAGCTGGCGCACCGTTTCGGAGACAAGCAGGGATTCCTCGAGTGCCCCTAGCAGGCGGTTCTGACATCGTAGAGCGAAAGTAGCCGTGTCGCGCTGCGAGTTTTCCTTTTCGGAGGCGATGATTTTATCGGGAAGTTCGAGCACGAGTTGCTCCAGCCGGTTTCGCGTTTCGGTGGTGCCGGTGCGATGCAAGGCGCCGAATAGTTGGACACCGGCCTGGGCATAATCGGAATGGCTCAGGAATGCCTTCTCGGCCAACACGGGAGCAAGGAGGGACCCCAGAGTGATCGGATTCTCAGCCCCGATCTCCAGAAAGACCGTCCACATATACGAGGTTTGGTTGCGACGAATAAAAGCGTCCACCGAGTCATTCAGTCGAACGATGTCCCCGTTGCTCGCCCAGCCGCGCAAGACGGTTTCAAAGTGGGAGAGGATGCGGCTTTCCTCGTGTTCGAACTCTCGGCCCCAAATATGCGAATAGTCCTCGGGAAGGTCGCAGGCCACCCCGCGAAAATTGACGCTCCCCGCCAGAATTGATTCGCGCGACCGGCGGCCGTTGCGCCGCCGGGGCACGGCGTTCCAGGCGATGCACGCCGCGTCAGTCATGAAGGCAGCGTGCTCACCGCTGAGTTTATCAAAATATCCCGCGAGCAAATAGTGAATTCCATTCCAGTCGTCGCTGGTTTGGAATCGCAGGGACATTATCGCCGACCCGCCTTCCCGCCATTGTCCAGGTTCGGGTTCTGCTGAGAAGGCCGCTTCAAACAGCTTCGTTACGATCTCCAGTTCCTGATCGCCCAACTGTTCAAGTTGATGCGCCAACTCCCATAGATCATCGAATGGAAACTGAGCGAGACGATCTTGGGCCATGAGTGAAAGCAGGGCCTGTTTGGTTTGACCGGGTGCACTGGAATAGGTGCGGCACAGGATCTCGATTGCCGTTCTCGCGAGCCAGCGCCATCCTTGACCAACCGGCTTCGTCAGATGCGCGACCAACAGCGCGCGAGCCGCAAAATTCACGTGAGGCCACGTGACCGCATCTCGCAGCGCTTCCTTTTTAAGCAGTGCGCTCAGCGTATTAACGAGAGGGCCTTCGAGGGTCGGCTTGGCCGGAAGAATGTGGGCGAGCTTTTCGCAGAACTGGGCCCAAGCAACGCGTCCGCCTTGGATTTGGGCGGCACTCGCATCGTCCGCGCCAGCTGCCAAATGCCCCACGGTTTTGATTGCGGAGCTATCTGCGTCGCTTCCGGGCTTAATGGCCGCCAGCAGGACGGACAAGTCCGCCAGATGCTCCACGCGCCTTGCGGCCAAGAGTGGAGCAAGAATGCGCGCGAGGGCATGCATTTGGACCAGCCCTTCCATGGCCAAGGCGGTTCGCCAGAAAGTTTCGCGGTTTACATCCGCATCCCAGAGTTCTTCCAAGGCGAAGAGAAAACTCTGGCGATAGAAGACCGGCAGGAGCGGGTTCTGGGCGGCGTAGTTGCAAAAGGCTTCGGGGGTTTCCGGAATCAGGACCTTGGCAATGGCATAATCGTGGAGCAGGTGGTGGGTAAACCTCACCTCATCGTCATTGACGGTGTCGCCTGCACTGAGGGATGGGCTGCGCAAAATGCCTCGGCCCTTCAATTCCCGCAGTGCGGCGAGTTCCGCTGCGGACAGCGTGAGTTCCTTGGCAGATAGAGCCATTCGCTTGGTCTCAACGATTCGCTGGCAAAGAGTGCGCAGAGCGACAATGCAGGCATCGGAATGCGGGCCGCCTTCCACGCGATTGGCCCAAAACCGGCGCAGCAACACGGCTGGACTGTTCCAGTCGGCCACCCGCCCCGGGCTGACTCCATCGCGAAGGAGTTCGGCGGCAAGCCGGAGATAGAAAGGCGAGCGATGCAAACCACATGACCGTGGATTCAGCCGAGCACTTTCAATGAATGGGCGAATTTCGGTGCGCCGTGCGGCCAAGGAGTCCAGTTGCGCCTCGGTCAATCCACCAAGGTGAAAATGAGCAACGCCGCTGAAATCGCGCGACGTGAAGCCTTCGATCCCGGCACCGGGAAAGCTTTCGCGCAGTTTGCGTCCGTGCTTGAGATCGTATTCCCGAACGCTAGCGACCACTGTCCACTTGGCGCTGCCACCTTTAACCTCCAGGAGCAGTCGCCGCAATCGCTCGAGTAGCGCGCCATCGCGAACGGCATCGAGGGCGTCAGTTACGAGATAGCCCTTCGCTCCATCGGGCCAGTTGGCAAGCACATCGTCCAGGGCATGGGTAACATCCGGTAAATTCGTCGAGGTGGTCGTATCCTGATCGAAAATATCCTCGGCGAGCAACAAGACGACTGGGGTTGATTTCACCTGCAGCGCAGCGACCAAATCATATATCATCCCGCTCTTACCGCATCCGGGTTCCCCGGTGAGCAGGAGGTGACCGCGTTCCGCGGCATGCAACAGGGCGGTGCTCTCAGCTTTACGTTCAATATGCACCACGTCCTTCGAGTTCGGGCCAAAAGCCAGCACCGTATGTTCGCGCAGGCGCTGGAGATTGCCCGTAGTGATAGCTTGCAGGGTGGCAATGTCCCCGGCGTAGGAAGGAGAGCATTTTAAGGCGAGGCCTCGGCGGGACAATTCCCTACGGAGAGTGGTCTCGGTCACGCGTTGTCCGGTGACGTTGCCGTCGTTGAAAAAAGCGACAATGGCTTGCCAGATTTCAAGGGCGCGCAAAGGAGTTTCCGCGCCGTGGGCGCGGACGTCGGGCAGGAACTGGGAGGCCGAGAAGCGGCGGCACACAGTCGTGAGGCACCTCGCCCGCTGGGAAGGCAAGAACACTGGCGATGAGGCGGATGCCCTCCTGATCGAATTCCTGAGGGCGGAGCTTCGGGACACTACGCCTCCCTTCAAGCGACTCGGGCTGCCCACGCTTCTTGCCTATTTGCGGGTGCAAATCCTCTTCTTCTAAGAAGTACGGATGCTCGGTCGGCTGCCGAGGTCGCGCTGGACCCGCAACTGGACGAGCTGCTGGTCGATCCGGGCGATCGCCTCCCGCTCCGGGGCGAGGGCC
>JBEHXD010000343.1:0-6197 GCA_048498875.1 Verrucomicrobiota bacterium | reverse complement strand
AGTCCGAGGGCAAATCCCTCCGATCCCTGCCGGCGGGAGAAGGCCGCATCTTGAATCTCCATGAGAAAAAAGTCGCCGCCCATCGCGATCACGAAGGAAAGGTGACGCTCTGTTCACCGATTTGCACCCACCTCCAATGCATCGTCGCTTGGAATCGGGCCGAGCAGACCTGGGACTGCCCCTGTCACGGCTCGCGGTTCAAGCCGACCGGTGAGGTGATTTCCGGACCAGCGGAGGAGCCTTTGCCGCACGTGGATGTGCGGGGCGAACCGGAAGCCGGATGATTTTTTCCCTGTCCTCCACAATCTTCCGAACCGCGGGCGATTTTATCCATCCAATCCAGATGACACCGGCGCGCAGCCGGAAAAAATAAAATCAACCTCAACCGCGCAATGAAGCCCCGCCGGGCTTCCCGCGCATCCAATCCATGCCTCAAGGTGACAAAAGCAGTTACTCGGGAAAACAAAAACGGCAGGCCAGCCACATCGAAAAAGGTTACGAGAAAAAAGGCGTTGGCAAAAAGGAGGCAAAGGAACGCGCATGGCGCACGGTCAACAAAAGGTCAGGTGGTGGCAAAAAGAAGCAATCCTCGTCGCGTCGCTAGTCCGACGCGCCCTGCGTCCGAAAGATCCATTCACATAGGTATTTCGGGTTGGACCTATGCACCTTGGAGGGGCGTCTTTTTTCCCGGAAAGCTGGCCCGGCGCAAGGAACTCGCCTATGCGGCCAGTCAAGTGTCGTCGATTGAAATCAACGGCACATTCTATTCGCTGCAACGTCCCGCCAGCTACGCCAATTGGTACGATCAAACGCCGCCCGGTTTTTTGTTCTCCGTCAAGGCGCCGCGCTACATTACGCACCTGCGACGGCTGAAGGATTGTGCGACGCCGGTGGCGAATTTCTTCGCCTCCGGCCTGCTTCAGCTAAAGGAAAAACTCGGACCGCTGTTGTGGCAGCTTCCCCCTAATCTTTCATTGGACGAGGAGCGGCTGCGGGGTTTCCTTGATCTGCTTCCCCGCGATACCGCCAGCGCGGCAAGAATCGCGCGACACCACGATGACAGGGTAAAGCATGTTTGGATCGGAAACATTCCCAACCGTCCCATCCGCCACGCACTCGAAGTAAGGCACGAGTCGTTCGCAACTCCCCGATTCATTCGCTTGTTGAGACAAACGGGAATTGCGCTGGTGGTGGCCGACACCGCCGGAAAATGGCCCTATCTGGAGGACGTCACGGCCGACTTTGTTTATGCCCGGCTGCATGGAGACAAGAAACTGTATGTGAGTGGCTACACCCCGCCGGCGCTCCAATCCTGGGCAAATAAAATACGGGCCTGGAACAATGGCGTCGATGCGCCAGGTGCAAAGCTCCACGGCCCTCCGCTCAGGGCGGGCGCGAAAGGACGCGATGTATTTGTCTATTTCGACAATGACGTGAAAATCCGTGCGCCATACGACGCGATGAACCTCGCCCATCAACTCGGCTTGGGTTCGCGGCCACCCAATGTCCCGCCAGTCGCGTCGATTTCAGAGGCGCCCCGTCAACGCTGGCCGGCTTTTTCCCAAGGGCGTGAATAGCATCGGTCAGTCTTCTGCCGGCTGGGCGCGGCTCCTGTTTCCGTCACTCTCAAATTAATTTCGTGGGCTGATTGGGTTTACCGGATTTCACGACGCTTATCTGTCCATTCCGTTCCAGACGGGCCTCCGCTACTTCCTCGATTCCGGCAACGTTCGCATTCAATCGAAGATTTTCCTCCAGATCGTCCTCGCTGATGTGGCATAAGCGCATGGCTTTGGGGAGCGCCTTGCCTTGTTTCACCAGGACTATCGCATCCCCTTTCACCATTTTGGACACGGTGGGAAAACGGCATGTAATCTCTCCGAACAGGCGATGAAGTAGCACCAGCAGCACTGACGCTCCCAGGGTTTTGAAAAATGGCGCCTGTCCGTTGATTGCGCGACTAAGCACTGAGCCCAGTACAATCACCAGCAACACGTCAAAACCCGCATTCCGACCCAAAAATCGACGGTCCGCCATCCGGATCAAGAAGACTCCGAAAATAAACACCACTGCGGTGCGAAGCCCAATCTGCGACCAACTCAAATCGCCCGACGATTGTCGCAGTCCCAATAAATTATCAAGAATCTCGTGCGCTGACATGAGTTGTCATCAGGGATGACAATCCAACCAGTGCGGAGGTTCCGGTGCGCCAGACATCAGCTTATCGCCAGGGATTACACCTTGGTTCGAGTCCTCCGGACGACCGGTGGCGACGTGCCTGAGATTCCGTCATCAGGCCAGTTTATTCGCGAGGGACGCGGAGCACAGCCCGCAGCTCTTTTATTACGGGGAGGAATCGGAACCATTCAAGCTCTCCGGTTATCCAAAAATCATATGAACGACGCGCTTTCGATCTATCTGCACGATCATCTCGGAGGGGCAAAATTCGCCACGGAAATATTGAAGACCTGGCAGGAGGACGATTCCCAGCCCGAGGACTTTCGGGCTTTTGCGGCCGAATTGGGTCAACAAGTGACCGCCGATCAATCGAAACTCGAAGAATTCATTGCCCGCCTGCACCAACCAACCCACTCCCTCAAGGATGCAGCCGGTTGGATTGCCGAAAAGGCGGCGCGATATAAGCTGGCTCATCGCCGCGACCGGAATTTCGCCCGGCATGAAGGACTTGAAATGCTCGCGCTTGGTATTCTGGGGAAACTTGCCCTCTGGGATGCTCTGCGAATGCTCAACCTCCCCTTCATATCCGAAGCCGAGTTGGATCCACTCGCACAGTCCGCGCTCGCGCAACATGCACGCGTGGAAGCCCGCCGTCTGGCAGGCGCCCGCGAGGCTTTCGCGGTCGGGAAACAGTCACCGAATGTCGGCTCATGAAGAATTTCGCGATGGTTACCTCCGGGCAATGACGACACCATCATCACCATGGACGAGCGCCGCGCCGTATTGGAATTGCTGGACGCATTGCCCGAGGGTGAGATCCCCGCTTGCGACTGGATCGCCGGCGGGAATAGCCTGTCCGCACCCGATCGGGCATTTCAGGTCGGTGTCGGTTCAATGGGGGTTTTCTTGCGCAGCTCGTCGCGAATTTCGGTCAGCAATTTTTGATCGATCGAAAGTTCTGTTTTGGGCGTCGGTTTGCGGTGAAGCCGGTTGATGACTGAAATCAGGACAAACAGCGCCATCGCCACGAGGAGAAAATCCACGAGGTTTTGAATGAAGATGCCATAGTTGATTGTCACCGGCGCGTCCTGCGGTCCGCCCAGATGCCATTTGAGCTCCGAGAATTTCACCCGGCCGAGCACGAGACCGAGCGGCGGAGTCACGATGTCGGTGACAAACGACGTGACGATCTTGCCGAACGCCGCACCAATCATCACGCCCACCGCGAGGTCCACCACGCTCCCGCGCTGGATAAATCCGCGGAATCCCTGCAGCCAATGGTGCACGGCCGACAATTCCCTCCTGACCACCGATTGCTGCGGCGGATGATCGTCTTCTGGTTTCATTTCTTTACGACCCGGAAAAACCAAAGGAAGTTCTCCGCAAAATGGGCCGGGAGATACGTCCAATACCGTGGGCATTCAGCCCGGCGGTGAGTTGCGTCCACCAAAGCCGGCAGGACCAACCCGAGCCGTTTGTCGCTATCTTCTCTTTAATCCCAGATTGAGCAATTTCGTCAGCAAGACTTGTGGCTCAATTGGCTTGGTGACGCAGTCCTGAAACCCGCTCTCAAACGCCTTCCGCCGGTTTCTTTCATCGGCGTAGGCCGTGAGTGCCAGAGCCGGGACCGGGGAGAGATTTTGCCGGATTTCCAGTTTGCGGATCTCTGCGATGAGCACGTGTCCACTGCTCCCTCCCAGCCCGATGTCGCTGAGAATGAGATCGTATCCGCCTTGCGCAAACGCTTCCAACGCCTCGGACACCATACCCACGGCCGTGACCGTCGCCCCCGCCGCCTTAAGCACATTGGCAAGCGCGTCCCGGGTTTCCTGGGAATCCTCCACCAGCAGAATTTTTTTATCGCCCAGCGAAATGATGGGGCTTTCGGCCGGCGCGTCCTCCTGTTGTCTGGCCTGACGGGGCAGCGGCAGGACGATGGTGAAGGTGGTTCCTGTCCCGGCCCCGGCACTGTCCGCGCGAATGGTACCGTGATGCAGATCGACGAGCTGTCGCGCTATCGCAAGTCCGAGTCCCATGCCGCTGGCCGTGGGCGTGGTTCCCTGATCCACCTGCATAAACCGGTCGAAAATCCGCGAAAGAAATTCGGCGCCGATTCCTTTTCCCGTATCGGTCACTTTGATTTCGACGGCCTCGCCATTGCGTTTCGTTGAAACGGTGATGCGACCACCGTTGGGCGTAAACTTGATCGCATTATTGATCAGGTTCGAAATCACCTGCTGCAGCCGGCGCGGGTCAGCTTCCACACTGCCGATTTCCTCCGCCAAAACATCGAGGATCACCAGTTGCTTTTCGGCCGCGAGGGTGCGAAGCGGCGGAAGCATCGTGCGGATCAGCTCATTCAAGTCGAAGCAGACCGGCTCCAGCCGCATCTTGCCCGCCACGATCTTTGCCGTGTCCATCAAGTCTTCGATCAACACGGTTTGTTCGTTCACCGCCCGCTGGATCGCAGCGAGACCCTCCTTCAGCATTTCCTCGGAGAGTGGCTTTTGTTCGCTGAGCAACCGGGCCCACAACAAGGTGGCGGAAAGCGGGGTGCGCAATTCATGTGACACGTTGGCGAGAAAATGATCTTTCGAGGCATTGGCCGCCTCGGCGTTGGCCATCGCCTCACGGAGCGAATCTTCGGCGTGCTTGTGATCCGTGTTATCACGCAGAACCTTGACGAACCCCTCCTGCCGGCCGCGATCGTCGCGCAGCACCGACACAATCCCCGTGCCCCAAAACCGGCTGCCGTCCTTGCGCACATGCCAGCGCTCGATCGATACGCTGCCGTCAACCCCGGCCCGAGAGAGGTCGTGGTCGGCCTGTCGCGACTCGCGATCCTCCGCTGTATGCAGAAAACCCAGATGTTTCCCCCGGACCTCCCGCTCCGAATATCCCAGGATTCTCTCCGCCCCTGCCGTCCACGCGGTGAAATTGCCCTCACTATCGAGCATGAAAATGCCATACTCCTTGATTCCCGAAAGAATCAGCTGATGCCGTTGAGCGTTGGCCCGCAGTTCGATTTCCGCGGCTTTTCGCGCCGTGATATCGACGAACGTCAGCACGATTCCCTCGACCAGGTTTTCATTCTTCCGGTAAGGCAATACGCGTCTCACATAGGTCCGGCCGGAGTAGCTGACAATTTCCGCCTCGCGTGAGGCATTGGTTTCCTGCACGGCGCGGGCATCGTCGAACAACCGGGCATCCTTGAACTGCATCGCCAGATTCTTCAACGGACGCCCCACGTCCGAGGCGATCACTTCAAAGAGATCCTTCACCGCCGGGGTGTAACGTCGGATGGCGAGATTCGGGTCGAGAAACACCACGGCGATGTCCGTGCTCATGAGCAGGCTGCTGATATCGTTGGAACTCGCTTCCAACTCCTCCATCTTGGCCTGCAGCTGCCCGTTTACGGTCGTGAGTTCCTCGTTGAGCGACTGGAGTTCCTCCTTGCTGGTTTCCAGCTCCTCGTTGGTGCTCTGGAGTTCCTCGTTGACGCTGATCGCCTCCTCGTGCGCCGCTTTCATCTCTTCCGTACTCGCCTCCAGTTCATGAATCGCATTCTGGTGCTCGGTCCGCGTCAGCTCCAGTTCCTCGATTAACCGGTGACGGTTGCCCGCCGAAGCCGGACGGAGGGGAGACATGACCGCCTTGGTCCGCAGATCTGAAAAGGTAATCAGATAGTGCGAGGCAACCGCATCCTGCGACAGCGCCGTAATGGCGATTTCCAAATCCATGCTGGACTTGGGCGTGAGCGCGATGCGTTCCCGGACCACCCGGGATTTCTGATGGGCCAGTGCATGGAGGACAGCGCTGCGGAGGGCGGCGCGAAAGGGACGCCGGACCACGGACATGAGTTCGCCGGTGGGCTCTCCCTTCGGATGCTCAAGATAGCGTTCGGTGTTTCCGTGAAAATAAACAATGTTCTGATCGCGATCGATCACTACCCCCGGCGGAGTGAAGTCATCCAGCAGGGCCTTGCGCGCCAGTTGTGCGATGCCGGGCCGTGGCAGCAG
>JBEHXD010000342.1:0-6223 GCA_048498875.1 Verrucomicrobiota bacterium | reverse complement strand
TTGCGCACCACGTGGCGGGCAAGCCCGCCACCTACACGGGGTAGGGCGGATTATCCCTAATCCGCCGTTCCGATTCACGATCACCATGGCTATTTGCGAATGCCCTAAGCGGCGGATTAAGGATAATCCGCCCTACCGTCACACCATGCCGGCTTCCCGAAAACTGTAGTAACCCACGCCCCGCGGATCGCAGGCGGCACGACCGACGACGACATGGTCGAGCAGTTCAATGTCGACTGTCTTGGAGGCGTCGCGCAGTTGACGCGTCACCTGGATGTCCGCCGCGCTCGGCGCGGGATCGCCGCTGGGATGATTATGCACGCAGATCACGGCGGCCGCGCCTTGGCGGATTGCTTCGCGGAAAACCTCCCGGGGATGGGCGAGGCTGCTCGTGGCAGTGCCTGACGTCACTTCCACCTGTTTGATCAGGCGGTTTTTGCGGTTGAGGCAGAGCACCCAGAATTTTTCCACCGACAGCGAGGCGATATGGGACTGGAAGTGCAAAAGCACGAGGTCCGGGCGATTGAGCACGGGTTCGACTGCACCACCCTGGCTGATGATGCGACGCGCGATTTCCATGACGGTCACCAGCTGCAACGCCTTGATGCGACCGATACCCTTGAGCCGGCTGAAATCGCGGTCAGTCCAGCGAATCAAGGCCGCAAGTGTCCCGGCTTCCGCCATCAATTGCTGCGACACGGCGAGGACATTGCGTCCCTTGCTGCCACTGCGGAGCAGCATGGCGAGCAGCTCCGTGTCACTGAGGGCCGAGGAGCCCAGTTTTTCCAGTCGTTCCTGCGGACGCTCGCCGAGGGCGAGGTCTTTCAGCCGCAGGGGCTGGTACGTGATTTCTTCTTCGCTCATGGGGCCTGGTTGGTTTCACCCGGTGGCCCCCGAGCTTATCCGTTAGAAGTGTTTTACGTAGGCGTTGCGCCTTAACTTTTCCATCCAGCGCTCCATCGCCTGCCGGCTGCTTTGCTGGACGAGGGCCCGCTCG
The DNA here is from genome assembly GCA_048498875.1 of Verrucomicrobiota bacterium. Classification (GTDB taxonomy): domain Bacteria; phylum Verrucomicrobiota; class Verrucomicrobiia; order Opitutales; family Opitutaceae; genus Lacunisphaera. The sequence goes on along the minus strand of JBEHXD010000342.1, from coordinate 5,226 downwards.
ATTTCAGGCCGGGCTTCGTCGATCGGAAGCGTACCGGCGTGTTTGCGATCTTCGACGTAGAAAATAAACGCGCCTTCCGGCATGATCAGCGGTTCGCTGCGCTGGCCCTTCTCAAGGGAGAAAATAACGTCGCTGAATTCCTTGCGCAGGTCGGGGCGGCGCTGCCAGCCCCAGTCGCCGCCTTTGCCCTTGCGGGAATCACTGCTGTATTGGCGGGCGAGGTCGCCGAAGTCGGCCCCGGCGGCCAATTGCACGTTCACTTCGGCGGCGCGGGTTTTCAGGGTGTCGTCCGTGTCGTCTTCCTTGCGGGCGAGCTGAATCAGGCGGAGGTGAACGCTGTCTTCCTGATAAAAGCGTTCCTTGTTTTCGTTATAGAAGGCCTCGATCTTGACCGGACTGACGGTGCTGGCGGACTTCTGCTGCTGTCCGCGCATATAGTCATAAATCATGCTTTCCTCCTGCTCCTTGCGGTAATCCTTCTGGGAAATGCCGCGGGCCCGGAGGTAGGCGAGGTATTTGCTGCGATCGCCGTCGAACTGCGTGATGATCGTCTCGGCGACCATATTGTCCACATAGCTCGCGGGAACGTGGCGTTTTTCATCCTTGTAGAACTCCTTCACGATCAGCACGCGATCGATGAGGTTCTGGACGACTTCCTCCTGCAGGGACTCAAGCTTCTCGTTAAATTCCTTCTCGTTCCGGGCCTGTTTTTGGAGCTCCGGGATCAACGGACCGACTTCACGGCGGATGTCGTCGACCGTGATCACCTTGTCTTCCGCGATGGCGGCGATGCCGTTGGCGTAGCGCAGGCTCAGGTTGTCATTGGGCTGGGAGGACTGGCCGCGAACGCTGGCCAGCGTCAGGAAAAGGGCGGCACCAGCGGAGAGGGCGGAGAGTGTAAAACGGCTGCGGCGAAGACTCATTTATCGGGAAGATTTTGCAGAAAAATAATGACTTCTTTCAACCTTGCAAGGGGGGTGGGGGCGGTCAAGCGGGGAAAGCGGCTGCTGAGTTGGATGAAATCGTCGTGGCGCCCCGTGTTGCGCAGGCATTTAAGGCGATTGCCAGCCGTTTCGACGGAAAGAATGCCCTTTTGTTCCGCCCGGGTGCGGATTTCTGTGACCAGCAGCAAGGCCCGGACTTCCTCGCCAAACTTCCCAAACCGGTCCCGGAGTTCGCTTTCGATCTGTTTCACCTGCGCCGGGCTCTCCGCCATGGCCAGACGGCGGTAAAAATCGATGCGGAGGCGGGTTTCGCCGATGTAGGCGGAGGGCAGCCGGGCTTGGATCTTGTTAATCTCGCCTTCACCGAGCTCCGCCTGCTTCAGGGCGCTGAAACTGTCGGTCGCCTCGGCCTTGGGCACGTCGACGCCTTCGCCCACAAACACGAAATCGAGCTTCACGCTGGCGCGAACCAGGGAGGCCTGTTTTTCGCCCTTCAGCCGCGCCACGCTTTGCCGGAGCAACTGGCAATACAGCTCAAAGCCGACCCCCACGATATGCCCGCTTTGCTCCGCGCCGAGCAGATTGCCGGCACCGCGGAGTTCGAGGTCGCGCATCGCGATTTTAAAACCGGCGCCAAGCTGGTTGTGCTGGCGAATCGCGCTCAGGCGCTGCCGGGCGATGTCGAGCACGCGCGCATGCCGGTGAAGCAGCAGGTAGGCGTATGCCTGGTGTTTGAAGCGACCCACGCGTCCGCGCAACTGGTACAATTGCGACAGTCCAAACCGGTCCGCACCTTCGATGATGATCGTGTTGCAGTTGGGGATATCGAGACCCGATTCGATGATCGTGGTACAAACCAGGACATTGTATTTCCCCGCGACGAAATCCGTCATCACGTGCTCCAGTTCGCCTTCGCCCATTTTCCCGTGGCCGACGCCGATCGAAAGCGTCGGGAGCAACTCGCGCAATCGCGACGCGACCAGATCGATCGTCATCACGCGATTGTGCAGATAAAAAACCTGCCCCCCGCGCCGGACCTCGTGCTGAATCGCTTCCACGAGTATTTTTTCGTCGTAACTTTTAACAATGGTCTGGATCGGCAGGCGGTTCGACGGCGCCGTTTCGATCGTGCTCAGGTCGCGCGCCCCCGTGAGCGCGAGGTAAAGCGTGCGCGGGATCGGCGTCGCGCTCATCGAAAGCATGTCCACGTGCGCCCGCCACCGCTTGAAGACCTCCTTGTGCTTCACGCCGAAGCGCTGCTCCTCGTCGATGATCACCAAGCCGAGATCCTTGAACTTGACGTCCTCCTGCACGAGCCGGTGCGTGCCGATTAAAATATCGATTTTCCCTTCGGTGAGCGCGGCGAGAATCTGGTTCTGCTCCTTGCGCGTCCGGAACCGGCTGACCATTTCCACGGCCACCGGATAACCGGCCATGCGTTCGCGAAACGTATTCAGGTGTTGCTGCGCGAGCACCGTCGTCGGCACGAGGATCGCGACCTGTTTGCCGCCCATCACCGCCTTGAACGCGCCGCGAATGGCGACTTCTGTTTTGCCGAAACCCACGTCGCCGCACACGAGCCGGTCCATCGGGCGCGTGCGTTCCATGTCCGCCTTGAGTTCCACAATCGCCTTCGCCTGGTCGCGCGTCTCCGTGAAAGGAAACGCGGCTTCGAATTCCTTCATCCACACATTGTCCTCGGCAAAGGCATGCCCGGGCTGGGCCTCGCGCTTGGCCTGAATCGCGAGCAAATCCGACGCGAGATCGAGTGTGGAGCGCTCCGCGGCTTGGCGGGCTTTTTCCCAGCGGCCCGACCCGACGCGGCCCAACTGGGGTTTGGTTTTGGTCAGGCCGACGTAACGGCTGATCAAATGCGATTCCTGTAACGGCACGTGCAGCGTGACCTTGTCATCGAACTCGAGCGAAATCACTTCGCGCACGCCATCGCGCGTTTCGAGTTTGGTGAGTCCGCGATAGAGCGCGATGCCATGCGACAGGTGGACGACAAAGTCGCCTTCCACCAACTCCGAAAAATCCAGCAGTTGATCCACCGCCGAAGTCGCCGCCACGGCGCGCTTGGGCTTCGAAATCCGCTGCCGTCGACGCCCAAAAATCTCCGTCTCACTCACCACCACACGCCCAGGTAGGGCGGGACCGCTGGGCCCGCCGTTCTGTTTCGAATCGCCCGCCGTCGCTGAAGCTTCGCTGGGCCCGCCGTTTTCACCACCTGCGCTCCGCCGCGCCGTCACCCGGAACCCTTCGTTCAACGCCCCGCGCAAAAACCGTGGCTTGATTTTCTTCAGCGCCGGATCCTCGTCGAGCAACTCGCGCACGCGTTGCTCTTCGCCTTCCTTGGAAACGACGAGATCGACCGTGTAACCCTGCTGCTTCCACGCCGCGATTTTTTTCAGGAAATCCCGGCGGGCATCCTCTTCGGCCTGCAATCGCTCATGGGCGAGCAATCGTTCCTCCGGATAACTGCGATGGTGCGCGAGGGATTCCGTGTCCCAAGTGGTTTCCTGGTCGGCGTCATCGAACAGCGTGCTGGCCAGATCCAGATCGCCCACGCCAAACAAACGCGCGCAGGTCGCGGGCAGGCGTGGGACGAAATCGGGCGCGTCGTCGCTCGCGAGGGAATCGAACAATTCCTCGAGCGATTTCGGCTCCAACAGCACGGCGTGCGTCGAGGGATTAAGGTAATCGAGCAGCGAGGCCGGTTTTCCCGCGGCGAGCGAACGCGGCGCGGCGGTCAACGTGATCGCGTCAATCGCGTCGCCTGAACGCTGGGTGACCGGGTCGAGCACTTTAATTTCTTCGATCGTGTCGCCGAAAAAATCGAGGCGATACGGCTGCGTCGCTGTGATCGGATAGACGTCGACGATGCCGCCGCGCACCGCGTACTGGCCGGGCGCCTCGCACACGGCCTCGCTGTCGTAGTCGAACGACTGGAGCAGGTCCAGCAGACCTTGAAAGGACTGGTTCTGGCCGCGTTTCAGTTCGATTTCGCGCGAGGCAAAATCCTCCATCGGCGGCACGGGCTGGAGCAGCGCGGTGGGCGTGGCGAGAATCAGCAGGCTGCCCGAGCGGTGCGTGGCACGACGCAGTCCGCTAAGCCGGCTGAGCACCGACAGGCGGTCGCTCGCGGCCGTGAACGCCTCGCGCATTTCCTTGTTGGCGGTCTGGGCTTCGGGAAAGGCCATCACCTCGAGTGCCAGTTTCGATCCGTTTGCTTGGTGAAACAGCGCGATGTCTTCCCCGAGGGAATCCGTTTGCTTCGGCTCCTCATGGACGACCAGCCACACGGGCGCGGGCGCGTCTGTCACGAGCTGTGCCACGGCAAACGCGTGAGCGGGCGGGCAAACCCCTGTGATTTTGGTGCGCTGGAAGGTGGACGTGGCCATGGCTTCGCCGACCTGACGCTAGCAACGACCGGCGACGCGAGGAAAAGACCCGCGTGGCCTCATTGGGTCGCACCGTCTTTTTCGCGCAACACCGTGAGCGCGGCGCGCGCGGCCTCTTCCTCCGCGGCCTTCTTGGAGGTGCCGCGGCCGGTGCCGAGTTTTTCCTCATTCACGAACACCGCGACTTCATACTCGCGGGCGTGGCGCGGTCCGGTGGTGTCGACCACATCGTAGCGTAGTGCGACATTGCCATGCACCGGCTGGATCAATTCCTGCAACTGGCCCTTGGGATTCTCGGCATTCTCGGCCGGCAGCACGCGATCGGCGAGGGGACCGTACCAGCCCAACACCACGGATCGCGTTGCGGGCAAATCGCTGTCGAGATAAATGGCCCCGACCAAGGCTTCAAACGCATCCTCCAAAATGGAGGAGCGATTGCGTCCGCCGGCGTCCTCCTCGCTTTTGCTCAGGCGCAGGCACGAATCCAAGCCAATGTCCCGCGCCAGTTGGGCCAGAAATTCGCCTTTCGACAGAATCGAACGCCGCCGGCTGAGGATGCCTTCGCGCTCTGTGGTCGACTCGCGATAAAGGGAATCCGTGATGATGAAATGCAGCACGGCGTCACCGAGAAATTCGAGGCGCTGATTATGGGCGCCGTCATTCGGATTTTCCTGCAGGAAGGATCCGTGCGTCAGCGCTTCGTTCAACAACGCCGGGTTGCGAAACGAATACCCGATGCGCTGTTGCAGCGCCGCAGCGCGCTCGGGAAAGGGAATCAGATCAGGAGCTGGCACTGGAGTAACGGCGCAAGCCGTGGTTGAAAACCGTCACCGCCACCGAGAACCAGAGCACCGCCGCGACGACGAGCCAGAGCGACTGGC
>JBEHXD010000341.1:0-6243 GCA_048498875.1 Verrucomicrobiota bacterium | reverse complement strand
ATTTCATCCTCGACAGCAATGACGAGTTCGACTTCGTGCTGTGCGAGATCGGTGAGTCGCCAACGGTAGGGCGGATTATCCCTAATCCGCCGTTCAGGATCATCGCCTCGGGCCAAGTCACCGAAGCGCATTTCAAGCCGGCGCCTAACACTGTCATTCTGAGCGCAGCGAAGAATCCACGCATTCGCCGGTGATAACGCGCTCGATGCCGTGGATTCTTCACTTCGTTCAGAACGACAAAGCCAGGTTAAACCACTAATAGCCACTAAACCCTCACTGATCCAATTTCCGGAAATTAGTGTGCTATTAGTGTGCATTAGTGGTGCCCAATTTCATTTCGGGTCATTGCGGTTGCACGTCGCCTGCCTCCGGCAAACCGGTGATCACCGCCTTGCCGGGAAATTTCGCGCGATACTCCCGCGCCATCGCGGCGATCGAACTCGCGTTCGGCCGCCCGCCTTTCCAGAGGCGCAGATGCTGCCGTGGAGCGAGGTCGGTGCCGCCCGCCGGGGCAAACTCCTTTCCGTCCGCCGTGCGAAACCAATAAGTGAGATCGATCACGTCCACGACCGCCGCGCGCGGGGCATCCGCGAGAATCGCGTCCTGCACATCCTTCGCGGCGCTGAGTGCAATCAGCGGGTGTTTCCCGGTTTCACGTTCCCACTCGGCAACCACGTCGAGCCAGAATTGCATGAAGGAAAGCGGACCGCTGTTTTCCGCCGTGAGTGTATGAATCACATTCGGTTCATCCGCCAGATTGTCGAGGCACTGCCGGATATACGCGCGATGTAGTGCCCGATAGGCCGGATCACGGATATCATAAAACTCCGCGGCCATTTTCATCGTGTCACCGGTAAACGGAACCGGTTCGGTGAATTTCGTGCCGTTGATATTATTGGTGGGACGCCACGGTGAATCCACCCAGTGCGCACCCGCCTCGAGAATGTTGTGCTGGAAATACATTTCATTCACGAGCACGACGCCCCTTGCGCGCGCGAGCCCCGCGAACTCCTTCAATCGCCCGAAGTACCAGGGATTATATTTCGTGAGATCGTAGCGGCTGAGCCCGTCCCAAGCCGCGCCCTGGCCGCTGCGCGCGAATGGCTGCTCATAAAACGGCGGCCACACGTCCCCATCCGGACGACGGAAGCGTTCGTGATCCATGCGGCGCCGGTCGTACCAGAGACCGTAATGATGACGCAGCACCACCTGATGCGCGGATACCATTGCATCGGTCAACTCACCGAGATCGTCGGTGAAAATGGGTCCGTTCATTCCCGGCGCAAACCGCGTAATCGCCGGTTTCGTGGGTTCCGCACCATCAACCATAAAACCACGCCACCAGGAAATCTCCGCTTCCCGTCCCGACAGCGGTTTGCCACCGATGGTCAGAACGCCATCGCTGATCGCGAGATCCCTGCGAGGTGGAACGCGACCTTCAGGCGCGTTTTCCGCGAGCGACAAGAGATCAACGCGTCCGGGGGTCGCGTTCCACCTTTCTATTTTAGGGTCGGCTGGAAAAAATTTCTTCGGTTCGAGCGCTCCGATTGCATTCACGCCCAGGCGCGCGGTCAACTGCGCCCGATACAGACTGTCCGGATGAACAAACTCATTCACCTCGCTCCACCAGCCGTCGCCGACAAACTGTCCCCAAACGCCGTCCGCCCAATTCATCGCGGTGGGAGGCGCACGACAGATGACAACCGGCGCGGAACATTGCCAGATCATCGAATTGGCTGCCGCCCAACCCACGCCTTGATTCCACGTTTCGCGATTGTTCAGCTCCAGCGTACCGCCATCGAGCGTCACATTGTCGAAAAGAATTCCCGAGGCCCAGCTTCCGGTCGATCCGCTGAATCCGGTACTCCGCAAAGCCGAGCATTCCAAAAACACATTGGGACCGCCCGCCTTATAACCTGCGGTGAAATCGTTGCGTCCGTCCTCAGCCCGGCAGCGCAGAAACAAAACCTGCTGTGCGTCGGTGTGGAAGGTGTGCCGCCGATAGCCGCCAAGTTCGGAAACAGGCGCCACGGAAATACAGTCCTGCACGGTAACGCGATTGCAACCTGATCCGACGTCGATCGCCGAGCCGGCGAAATGGGCTGCAGCAACATTCGTCACCCAACCGTCGCGCAGCGCTTCCAGACGAACCGCCTCCCACGCGTGTTGTTCGTCGCGGGGATTGGTGGAATCGAAAGCAGATTCACAGCGAAGATTTTCGATTCCCACGTTGGTCAGTTGCCCGGGCCACTTATACGCGCTCACTGTTCCGCCACCAAATTTTCCGTCGAGCGCGGTGGTCAGGGCAGCATCGAGAGTAATCTGGTTGCCCGTAATGGCGGTGATCGTTCGATCCCAGGAAAGAGTCAAAGCCGCAGGCTTCCAGGTGAACTGCTGCCGACCCGGCGCCACGTCCATACCCACTTCGTGAATCCATTCCTGAGTCGCAGGATGGGAAATTGCGACGGTTTCACCCACTTTAAGGTCAGCCGTAGTTTTCAAGGTCAAAGTGGTTGCGCCCACCGAAACCCGCGCGTCCGTCACGGCCACAGTCGCGCCCACGCTTCGATCCATTTTGCCGGAAACCAAAATCAACGCGCGGCGATCCGTGCCGACTGCGATCAGTTTCGTACCGTTCTCATCTGCTCCTGCGCCACGCAACACCACTCCGCTGGCCAAAATCCGAAGTTGTCCGGAAATCTCATACGTTCCTGCAGTGAGCTGCACCGCGCCGCGCATTCCCGTCGCGTCGGGAGCAAGGCCAGAGACATGATCCAGCGCGGCCTGAATCCGCGCGCCATCGTCGCCGTCGACAGGTTCGACCAGGACGCGCGCCGGCACTTCCGGCAAGGGTACACCGCCACCGCCATAGCCCGCCGATGAGAAATCAGGCAGCCGGTTACCCGCGGCATCGGTCGTGTACTCGAGCTTTCCGTCCTTCACTAATTTCACCACCGGCGGACGCTGCGTGGCGTGCATTGCCACGGGCAAAACTCCAAGGGTCAACGTCGCAACAATCGCCACTGCCACACTCGAAAGAGGGAAAGTTATGCTCACTTTAATTAAGAGGAAAACAGATTTAACCACTGATTTCACGGATATGCACGGATGGAGAGTGCTTCAAAAAACTTCGTTTACCTGCGCGGTCACATGCCCACAGGTTATCCGTGACGATCCGTGAAATCCGAGGTTTCCGCTGTCTCCGGGAGAATAGTCGCTCAAAATAAAAGTCATTCGATCTCATGCAGAGGAACGTAGAATAATTCACGGCAGCACTCCTGTCACGCGTTCAAGTCGATCGCTGCGGGCGATCACCCGTCCCTCTGACAGAACCGTCAACCCGGCGCCACGGCCGTAGCGTTTGCCGTCGCGATCCCAGAGGATCGACAGGTCGTGGCCGTGATAACGCACACCATCGAGGCAAAACCATTCCCACGTATTCGCCGGCAGCAGAGGCGTTACTTCCACAGTGTCGTCTGTGCGCGGGCGCAACCCGACCAAATCTGTGATCACCAGATCGGCATAGGTGGAATGATTGTAGTAAAAGCTCCTCGGATTGCGTCCCTTCAGCCAGGCACCGGTCTTTTCGTCGAGGTACTCGCCAATATAAGGCAACCCGTCATAATGCTGGCTATGCGTGTAGGTGAGGAACGCCTCGAACCAGTCGCGAACGGAAACCACTTCCTGCGGCGGATAATCACGCAACACATTTCCAAGCGCGGTGAGCGTTTGTGACGTGGCAAAAGGCCACACCGCTCCGTCCCACTCGCAGGATCCGGTGCCATGCGAGCGAAACTGCGGATGACGCCGCTCAGCCGTCGTGATGCCAAACGGAGCCTTGAAACCTTGCTCATCCATGAACTGTTTCCATGCAGCCTCATAACCCTGCCCCGGCTCGGGTAATTCAAAATACCACGGAATAAACCCGATTTCCTCGCGCACGCCGATCGGTGAGAGTTCTTCGCTCACCGAACCGAAAAACTCCAGCGACTTGTTCCAGAGCGTCTGTTGCACGGAGCGCCGCAACGCCGTCGCCTTCGCGGCAAACTCCGTCGCAATTTCCGGACGCCCGGCCAGACGCGCGATCTCCGCCAGCGCCGTGGCGTTGCCATACATGTAGGCGCTGATGGTCGGACGCACATTCTTCACCTTGCGCCCACCGCTGATCGATTCCTCCATCGCGTCCCAGACGTCCGCCTGCCAGAAAAGTCCATCGGGCCGTCCGTGCTCGACTTCCCAACGGCGGTAATCCGCAACCAGATCGTCGAGCAGCGGAACGAGTGATGCGGTGTCCTGCGTCACCTGCCAGCGTTGCCACAAGGCATACTGAAACCATTGCGAATATTTATGAAAATGGTCCTGCGGCCTGCCCTGGTTTCCGCGCAGCCAGTACAGCACATAATCGTCGAGAAAGGACTGATCGCGCAACCAGCGTCCCTCCGCCAGATGATGCCCCAGGGCACTGCTCACCGGGCGTGGCTTGGTGAGAAATTCCGTCAACACCCACCGTCCGCTCACCGGATCGCGCTGGAGGTGCTTGCGCAGCGACCACCAGCGAAACCAATAAATCTCCTCCAGCTCGCGATCCGGGCACTCGAAAAACGGCACATTCGACTGCAACCAGTCCCATGCTGCTGCGTTCGGCACCGCGTTGACGACGGTCTCGGGTTCCATCGTGTTGAAATGCCCGACATGATGCGCAAATTCACCCGCCCTCAGAACGTACCGGCCGCCCGGGGCGGGCAGCGCTGAATTCGTGGTGGCGCCATTCGCCGCCGCGAGCAGGATCAATCCCACCAGTCCAGGCGCGGTCAGACGGAGACGTCGAAACAGGCGATCGAGCATGAGGGAGGTAAACGGGGGAATGACGGGTGACGCAGCCCGGCGGCAGAAACCGCCTCGGGGTAATGGAGACACTAAATAATGCATCCTACACCAAGGGAACAGGAACTTCTCCCTAATTTAGGAATATTTCTAACGGTATTATAATAATTCCTCAGAGGAGACCTCGATCGACCTGTTCGTCCAGACGGGCATTCGCCCCGGCAATGGTTTTCCGACCTCCGCTGTGCCAGCAATTAACAAAGGATGACTGCAATCTGCGATCCTCGCAGGCCTCCTGCATCCGGCAAAAGCGGCGCCATCCAAACTATTTTCCCTCATGCCTTCACAGAATTTTCTGCGGTTGCCAATCACGCCAAGGAGTTGTCTGGGTGGGGTGAGCTACCCCGCCCCATGAGTCTTCGCCCCCTCGATTACGCCGTCATCGCTGGTTACGGCCTCGTCATCGCTGGCATCACCCTTTTCTTCGCCCGGCGCCAGAAAACGTCCGCCGACTATTTCGTCGCCGGCCGGGCCATGCCCGCGTGGGCCGTGGCGATGGCGATGATGGCCGGCCTGATCAGCAGCAACACCCTCGTCGGCCATCCTGCCACCGCGTATCAGAAAGGCATGATCCTCCTGCTCGGCAGTCTCACGCTGCCGCTGGTGCTCGTCTTCGTCGCCAAAGTCATCGTGCCGTTTTATCGCCACACGATCGGCATGAGCGCCTACGAATATCTCGGCGCCCGTTTTGGCGTGGGTGGCCGGCTCTATGCGTCAGCGTGTTTCATGGCGGACCGGCTTTTTGACGTCGGTGTCACCATGCTCACCACGGCGGTTCCGATCGGAGTCATGACGGGCTGGCATCTCCAGCCGGTGATTTTTCTGACGGCGGGTTTCACCGTCGTGTACACGGTGATCGGTGGCATGGAAACAGTCGTGTGGACCAGCGTGGTGCAGGGATTTGTTTTTGTGAGCGCGGCCCTCGTGATCGCTGCGCGTCTGGTTTTCGCCCCGGAATGCGGCGCGCCCGGGACCGTGATCACCGCTGCCTGGGACGCCGGACGTTTCAACCTGGGTAATTTCGATTTCTCCTGGCAATCACTGTTCGACGCCCAGCTCACGACCCAATGGCTCCTTATCCTCGCTTACACCGCGAATTGGGCCCGGCGCTACATCGCCGACCAGCACATGGTGCAACGCTACCTGATCGCGCGGACCGACCGCGACGCGAGCCGCGGCGCCCTCTGGAACGGATTGCTGTGCGTGCCGGTGTGGGTGATCTTCATGTTCATCGGCGCGTGCCTGTATGGTTATTATACGACGAGCGGCGCCACTCCGCCGGCGGTGCCGGATGAAGTCATCCCTCATTTCATCATGCATCACCTGCCGGCGGGGATCGTGGGTCTCATGCTCGCGGCC
>JBEHXD010000340.1:0-6253 GCA_048498875.1 Verrucomicrobiota bacterium | reverse complement strand
CGCGCCGTGCTCCGCGCCCTGGCAGATTGCTCCGGCGTCGCCGTGCGCGAGGAAGTCATCCGCGAGCAAACCTTGCTTAAGGTGGATTTTCTCCAACCGACCACGGCGGAACTCGACATGGTTTTGACCAACGTCGATGCGGATCGCCTCTCCGTCGCGTTGCCAACCGAGCGCGGCCGAAAACTCCAGATCACCGACGCCGGCCGGCTTTGGCTCGCGCAGAATCAATGACCAGTTTTTCGCACAGCTTTTTTATGTCTGCATTCAAAGTGCAGCATCCCGGCCCGATGGTCTTGGGGTTGATCATGTTTTTTTCTCCCGTCACGGGGAGAGCCTCGGGGCTGGTCGGATCCGTGAACAATCCGGCTGGCATAACCCGAAATGCCTTTGCCGGCGCTGTGGCCGGCATGTGTGTGTGTTCAAGAATCACCGGCGTGGGGAAGACGTTAGGTCCCTGCGCCGGTGAAAATTTTCCGAGCTTATCGAGCGCAAGCAGTAGGACGGATCGAACCTCCGGTGGGACCGCTAATTCCCCTGGGGCGAGTCTGAAGATAACGAGTGCCAATCGGCCGCGGATAAGTGCTGCTCAAACGTACAACCGAAGCATGACGGCGGGCGTATCGCCGTCCGCTGCCATCGCTATAACCGGGGAGGCGTACCGTGCATGAACAGCGATCAGAAAAAGCAACGTGGCGATGCCGTGCTGAAAAACATGGGCGATCGCCTGATGGAAGAATTCTTCCAGGTGCTCCGCACAACGACCCAGGACGCCGCCCTCGCATGGCTGCTCAAGGAGCATGGCATCAAGTCGTCTACGCGTGCCTGTTCGGAATTCTTTGTTTGGTACCCAAGGCAGGGGCGTTTGAAACAAATCGCCAACTTTGCGCACGATCTGGAGACGACGATCAAAAAATTGCCGGAGCTGAAAATCACAGCGGAGCAAGCGTCGGATGTGGCGCAGGTGGCGTTCGAGATCCGCGCTGCCCAGGACAACGACGCGGAGTTGTTCCTCGCGTTGAAGAAGGATCGGCGGGAAGCGAAAAAAATATCGCTCGACGAACGACGCATTCAGCTGCTCGAGCGCAAGGCCGCCCAGGCCGACGAAGCGCAGAAGATCACCAACGACAGTTCACTTTCCGACGAAGAGAAGGCACAGCAGATGCGATCGCTCTTCGGCATGGGCTGACCCACATGGCCAATCGAAAGAAAGATGCCCTGGAGAAACTCCGCTCCCAGGTGGAGGTCGCGCAAGTACAGGCGCGGGACAATCGCCTCTGGGCCATGGAAATTCCCCAGCTTCGCGAGCTGGCCATCAAACATAAATTAGGAACCACGCTCAGCGGTTGGAAAAATCCTTATCCGAAAAACGACCCGCGGTCGTTGCTCCTGGAATATCAGTTTGCCAGCTATCACGACCGGAGCCGATTTAAAGCGTCCCTGCAGTCGCGTCAGACGGGTAAGGATTTCGTGATGCAGGGCGAGGCGGTTGAGGACTGCCATGATCGTCCTGGCACGAAATGGATGATTGCCGCGCCCTCGGAACGCCAGTCGCTCGCATCCCTCGACCAGGGCAAATTATGGGCCGAGGCGTTTGAGCTGTTGATCGATGATTTCAAGATCCAGCGGGAAGGTGGTCCTGGTACCTTGCTCAAAAGCGCCGAGATCGTCTTCTCCAATCGGTCCGAGATTTTCGCCGTGCCTGGGAAACCGGACACCGTGCGCGGTGCCAGCGCCAACCTCGGCCTGACCGAATTTGATTTCTTCGAGAATCCCGGCGCGACGTGGCGTGCGGTCCTGCCATCGATCACCAATCCTCTCCGGGGCGGTGAAAAGAAGGTCCGCATTGTCACCACGCCGAACGGCAAAGGCAGCCAGATGCACAAAATCTGGACCAAGGAACCTACCGCCAAGATGGCATGGTCGAAACACCTGGTCACGATTTATCACGCCGTCCTGATGGGCCTGCCGGTGGATATCGAGCAGCTCCGCGAGGCCCTGGATGATCCCGAGGGGTTCGCCCAGGAGTGCGAATGCGAATTCCTGGACAGCTCGAACGTCCTTCTTCCTTACGACATCATCGCCTTGGCAGAGAGCGCAGACGCCCATGAATTCTGCGACCCGTCGTTCTGGGACGTGAAAGGCGGCAACCCCGTTGTCCTGGGCATCGACTTTGGCCGGACCAACGATCCCACGGTTTGCTACACCTTGGAACGAGTTGGCGACGTACTCTGGACGCGAGAGGTCTTGGCCGAACGCGGCATCTCCACGCCGGACCAGGAGGCAATGTTGCAGAAACGGATCCAGCGGGCTGACCGTGTTTGCTTTGACTATACCGGTCCAGGCATCGGCCTGGGCGACTATCTGGTCCAGAAGCATGGCGAGTATGATCCAGCCGCCCACAAATTCGGGAAGATCGAGCTTTGCACGTTTACGGCCGGCTTTAAGCGGGAGATTTTCCCACGGCTTCGCCGTGCGTTTGAAGCACCGGTAAAGCTGCGGGTGCCGATCTCGGTAGCGGTCCGGGAGGATCTGCACGCCATGAAGCAGATTGTCCGGAACGGGGAATATACCTACAGCGCTCCGCGGACGGCAGAAGGCCACTCCGATCGCTGTACCGCTCTTGCCCTGGCCATTCGAGCAGCGGGGAGTTCAAGCGGCCCTTTCGCCAGTTCCCGTGTTGAACGGAAACAATCAGGCAGCCGGGCCGAAATGGCTGAAATCTGACCATGCCCAAGAAAGCCCCAAATTTCGCATTTAACGCGGCTTTTTGCTTAAAGCCCCTTTCTGCGTCCGGACGTTCCGGCGCGTTTGGCGGGCCTATGCAACGGGTTTGCAAGGGTGTTTTGTCAGTTGGTCAGCAAGTACCCCCGATTTTTGGGTTTGGAGGGCCTTTTGATGCCTAAAAAGACCCCATCCAGCCCGGTCAACGCCGTTGGCGCGGAACGTGCCCGCCAGCACATCCAGACTCGGTTCAATCCGATCCGGGGACTAACGCCGGCCAAGCTCGCCCGTTACCTGGACAGCTTCTGGGCCGGAAATCTTCGCGAGTGCGCCATCCTTTGGCAGAAGATCATCGAGCGGGACGATCAGGTGAAGACCTGTTCGGCCAAACGGATCCGGGCGACTCCCGCCCTGAACTATGAAATCCTCCCGGTCGACAACTCCCCAGAGGCCAAGACACACGCGGATGCCCTGAAGGCGTTCTATAATAATCTGACGGCCGTAAACGCCCTGGACGAAAACGAGCGGGGCGGCGTGCGCCTGCTGTTAAAGCAGATGCTTTCCTGCATCGGCATGAAGTACGCGGTGCATGAGATCGTCTGGGCTCCGGGTGCCAATAGTCAGATGACTGCGACGTTCCGGTTTATCCCGCTGCAGTTTTTCGAGAACACCACGGGACGACTCCGCTTCCTGAAATCCGATTTCGATGTCTACGGCGTTTCGTTGGATGATTTCTTCGGTGAAGGCGGCTGGATGGTTACGACCGGCGACGGCCTGATGGAGGCCAGCAGCGTGGCCTACATGTTCAAGAACATGCCGCTCAAAGCGTGGGTCGGCTACTGCGAGAAGTACGGCACGCCCGGACTTCACGGCAAAACCGGCGCAGCCAAGGGATCGCCGGAATGGGATGCCATGGTTACCGCGCTGGCAAATTTCGGGGAAGACCTGGCTATCGTTACCAACGACGGAGCCAGCATCACGCCGATCGAGGTGAAGAGTGCTGGCAATATACCGCATCCGCCTTTGGTCGACCGGATGGACCGGGGTCTGTCCAGGCTGTGGATTGGCGGCGATCTCGCCACGATGAGCCAGGGCGGCAGTGGCGGCGTCGGTTCCAATCCTCAGCAGGACGACGTAAGCAAGCTGCGCGATGAGGACGCGGCCCTGCTCACCGATACGCTGCAGGCTTACGTCGACAAGCGGATCATCGAGTACCGCTTCGGTCCCGGCGTCGCACCCAAGGCCTATTTCAAACTCTCGCCACCGGCGGAGGTGAACATCGATCGCGAAATCAAGATCGATCAATTTCTCATCGATGTCGGCGTACCGCGTGGGAAGAAGGATTTGTTGGCACGCTACAACCGGCCGGAGCTGGCCGCAGGTGATGAACCCGCTCAAGCCCGCGCCGCGGCGCCGTCGCCGTTCCCCGGTATCGCAGCCGTCAATGAGAAGCCCGTCAATGCGAGGTTCGAAGTCTACCGCTCCCAGGCATTGCGCTCCCTTTCCCAGGCACAGGCCGCCGCCCTCCGGCCGCTCACGGATCGTTTGAGCGAGATTCTCGGCATCGAGGATGAAACCGCGCAGGACGCGGCTCTCCTCAAGTTGCAAAACGATATGCCCGGCCTGCTCAAGAGCATCAACGCCGACGAGCAGCTCGCCACGGTGTGGCAAAACATTCTCGGCACCGCCCTCGCATCCGGGGCGATCGACGCCGCTAAAAATCAAAACGCACCTGCCAAATGAAATTCCTGATTTCAGCCATCAACATTTCCATCGATACGAAGACCGGCGTCTCCGTGATCAAATACGGCGTCTATCCGAATAAGGTGGGCCTGCAGGTGTTCGATCGCGAAGCCGCCACGGCGATGACATCCGCGTTCAACGACAAATTGAATCGCCTGGCTAACGCTTTTCGCGGGGATCCGATTTACGAGGGCCATCCCGACGATCCGGAATGGGCAAAGGCCAATCCCCAGGTGCGTGCCATCGCGATGGGCCGGATTCGCGAAATGAAGCCCGAGGCCGACGGCCTGCACTTGTTCTGCGCCTACAACGACGACGGCAAGAAACTGGTCGATGGCGACGCACCCGCTTACGAGGCGTTCAGCCCGAATTGGGGCATGCTTCCAATCACGTACCAGGGCCGCGCCGCTTTCCGCCCGGTGGAACTGAACTCCATCGGCTTAACCAACAAACCGAACATTCCCGGCAGCTATATCGGTTTAAACGAAGCGCTGCCCGCTGAAACCCAGCTCTCCAATCCCATGAAAGAACATCTCATTAAACTCCTCGCGGCCTTCGGTATCACCCTGGCCGCCGATGCGACGGACGCGCAAGCGACTACCGCCATCAACGAAGCTCTGCCCAAGGCAACCACCGCCGTCGCCGACGCCGGCAAGCTTGCCACCGCGATCAACGAGAAGGCCACGCTGCAAACCCAGCTCACTGCAGCGCAAGGTCAGGTCACCACGGCCGTGAATGAAACCGCCACGCTGCGGACCTCGCTCGCCACCGAGCGCGCTGCCCGCGCCGGCGTCGTTCTGACCGGTGCGATCAATGAAGGTCGCATCACCGAAGCCCAGCGCGCCGAATGGCTCGGCAAGTTCACCGCGGTCGGGGCCGACTTCACCAGCGTCCAGGGCGAACTTGGGAAGCTGAAGCCGGCCGTGAACACGAAAACCAAGACGTCCGATCTTGGAAATCGTCGCGGCGCTCCGGGCGACGCAGGGAAGATCAACGCGATCAACGAAGCAGTGTCCGCCAAAATGAAAGAGAGCGGCCTGAGCCATCACGATGCCTATGTCGCTGTGAAAAAAGCGAAGCCCGAGCTGTTCGAAAAACCCGCGGAGTAATTTTCACCGCCACGATCTCAGAACGAATCTCCACCCTCATTCTAATTTAACTTTTCCAAGTCATGAATAAATTCATCTCAAGTCTCCTCATCGCAGTCGTCGTGATCGCGGGCCTTTTCCTGGCTCCCGCACAAACGATGACCGTGCTTGCTGTGGTCGCGATCCTCGCCTCAGCGCTGTTCCTCGTTGCCAATGCCCGCCGTGATTTTCGTCGGTCCCGTCTGATTTCCGCCGTCAACGTCGCCGAAGGTACCCATCACGGCAGTATCACCAAGAAAACCGATGCGGCGATCGCAACGCGGTTTCTCCTGGGAAAGTTCGGCAGCGATGTCGACCACGTCGCGGTCAACGGCGCGAACGACAAGCCGCTCGGCATCATTACCGATGAAGCGGCCGCCGCGGAGGATCTCGTGAACGTGGCCTTCCTCGGTGCGTCGGGCGGGACGCGCAAATGCGTTGCATCCGAGGCGATCGCCCTGACGGACGAACTTTTTACCGCCGCCAACGGCAAGGTGCAAAACCTGCCCGCAGGTGCGGGTACCTACTACAAAGTCGGCCGTCCCCTCCAAACCGCTGGCGCGGATGGCGACATCCTGGAGTTCGAACCCTGCTTCCCCCTGGCGGTCGTCGTCAGCTAACCGCTACGCAACGCGTACGTTTTCAATCCCAATCCAAATTTA
>JBEHXD010000339.1:0-6259 GCA_048498875.1 Verrucomicrobiota bacterium | reverse complement strand
AGTTCGGTGGTTTCGACGTTGTTCATGGCGATCTGCTCGAACTCAAAGCGCCGCGTATCATCCATCGACGATGTACCCGCCATCGGCGTGCCGTCGACTGCGACGATGGTGTACGCCGTGCTCAGGCCGCGCAGGCTGACGCCGCGGGCATCGTTGACGTTGTAGTCGATCGTGACGCCAGGAAGGAACTTCAGGTATTCACCAACGTTGCCTTCGCTGACCTCGCCGAATTGATCGGCGGCAGCGACCACCTTGGATTGGGTCGAAATCTTCTGGAGCGCGACCGCCTGCGCGGCGCCTTCCTTCGTGGTGCGGACAACCAGGCGGTCAAGTTGAACCACGCCCTGCGCGAGCGAAAAGCTCGTGGTGGCCGCACCGCCGGCCTTGACCTCAACCTGGGAACTCTGCGGATCGAGTCCGGGATAGGTGGCGGTGACCGTATAGGAGCCCGCCGGAAGATTGTTCACTGAGAACGTACCATCGCGCTCGGTGGTGGCGCGGAAGACCGATCCTTCGAGCACCACTTCAGCGCCCTGGAGATAGTTTCCGGTCGCCGCCTCCAACACGCGGCCGGTAAGGGTACCGGTTTGCGGCGCGGTCGCGCCAAATGCGGTGACACACGCGCAGAGGAGAAGGTGAACAAGAAAGGTTTTGATCGCATGCCAGGACCTGGTCGGTCCTGCCTGCGGCGACTGTACGGATGGGTTCATGGTAACTGGGGTTGATGCTCGGGTGGTAAATGCCGGGGAAAACTCCGCGGTCTTGAGCAACGAACGCCACTCCGGCAAAACTCCTTCAAAAAAAATCAAAATAATTGGCGGGCTGATTTTCAGGCCGGGATTCAGGCTGGGCCCGGCCTTGGTTAACTCTGTCCTCTCCGACATTGCACCCACTCCGATTACCTGCTGGTTTCGCGCAAACGACCGACGAAGTTGAAGGGCTTCCGCACCTCGCGGAGTTGTTCAACGCAACCCTTACCATCTTGAAATTTGCCCTCATCCTTCTGCTCGAAATTGCGTGGCTGACCGTCGCTCCCGCCGTCAGAGCGGAACCGGCTCCCGCCCCCGCCGATTCCGTGCCGCCGGAAAACACGCCCTGCACGATCATCGAGAAAACCCCGCCCCGTTTTCCCAATCGGGGCTTGAAGGACGGAGTCGCCCACGGCGTGGTCAGGATGCTTCTCCACGTGAATTCCACTGGGGAACTCACCGACACGCTCATCACCGCCTACACGCGCAAGCCCTTTGCCGACGAGGCGCTCCGCGCCGTCAAGCGATGGAAATTCATTCCCGCCCGGTCAAAGGGAGAACCCATCGACACGATCATCAACATGACTTTCCAGTTTGAGGTGAAGGAGGTGCTCGTGGCGGAAAAGTTCTCCCCCGATTACACCCCGCTGGAACATTCCGAGGACTTCGATTATCACGCCTCCAACGTTCAAAATCTGGACCGTGTCCCCACCCCGTTAAGCGTGATTGAGCCCGTGTATCCGCAGGACCTGATGAAACAGGGAATTTCCGGAAACATCATCGTCGATTTCTATATCGATGAAACCGGCAAGGCCCGGTTTCCCACTGCGACGCCCGGTACCAACGAAATCCTCGCCGGCATCGCGGTCGCCGCGGTTCAGCAATGGCGCTTCATTCCGCCCACCGCCAAGGGCAAACCCGTGCTCGTCCAGGCCCGCCAGGTTTTCACCTTCGAGAAAGACGAAAAATCCTAAGGTAGGGCGGATTATCCTTAATCCGCCGTCTCAGGGCGTCCGCAACAAGTTATCCAGGTGAAGGTGCAATCCGCTTTAAGCGTCCTGACGGCGCGTTAGGGATAACGCGCCCTACCGTCGGAAAACGAGACCTTGACTACAATTTTCCTGCCGCGCGCAACAGCGGAGTCAGTTCCGCGCGCAGGTATTGCCGCGCGCGATAGAGCCGGGTCTCCACGCCGCGCGGCGAACAGCCGATGATGCGTCCGATCTCCTCATAACTCAACCGCTCGTATTGATGCAGGAGCAACGGCACCTTCAAGTCGTGCGGCAGAGTTTCGATCGCGGCCGCGAGTGCATTGACCGCCTCCTGTTGCTCCAGCGTCCGCGCGGGATCGGCGTGCCCCGACGACAGCGTGGAACCCACGGTCTGATCGTCGTCGTCCGGACGGCGCGGCGCCTCCAGGCTCACCGTGGGATGACGGCGACGCCACCGGTAATGATTGTGACAGAGATTGGTCAGGACGGTGAAAAGCCACGCTGAGAGATTCGAGGCGGGATCCAGACGTTGGTTTTGCTGGTATAACCGGACGAAAACCTCGGACACCACGTCATTGGCATCGGTCGTGTTTCGCAGATACCACCACGCAAAGGAGAACAGCGGTTTCTTCCACCGCGCCATCAAACGCGACAACGCAGCATCCTCGCCCCGCTGAAGCGCGTGAAGATCGTCGTTCTCCGGATTCACAAAGCGGCGGGAGCGGCGTTAATTCAGTGAACCCGTGACCGCGGCCTGGATCGCCGGAGTCAGCATGGCAAGGTATTGATCGCGCTGGCCGGGCGTCATGATCTCAGCGGTCGCCGCCACCAGCTGCCGGGCGGAATCGAGGCACTCATGATCGAGCACCCGCTGCTGGATTACAAATCGTGAGACCTTCACAAAATCGACCTGACCGGCTTTCTGGCGGGTTTCCTCGATGCTGGTAAATTCGCGGCGCATCCGCGCAACTTCCCGGGCCAGCGCCACCATGCGCGGTTTCGCCTGCTGGTGCACCGCGCGGATCCGGGCCAGTTGCGCGGCGTTGAGATGCAGGTCCTGCTTCATCCAGGCGAGTTGCGAATCGAGATCCGACACGGGCGCCGGATGGCGGACGCCAAACCAAATCAAATGCGCCGCCACGCCACAAACCACGCCGAGCAGGAGAGCAAAAAAGGTGCGTTTCATGGCGTGAGGGAAGCAGTTTCAGCCTCGGCGTTGGCACCGTCCAGCTGGGGGTCGATCTGCCGCAGGTAACTCTGCACAAATTGCACGCTGCGTTTTGCCTGCATCTGCGAAACCCGCGTCTCGGCCAGCAACAGACCCAGCAACACGCAACCGACGACAAACGCCGCCGTGAAGGAAGGTCGCGCGAAGATCGCCTCGATGCGGGCGAAAATTCCCGAACGTTTGACCGGAGTCTCTGCTGCGGCAATCCTGCGCCATACGGTGGATTCCAGATTTTCCGCCGGTTCGGGCGCACAGTGACGCGCCCGCTCAAACAGCGAATCAATCGGGTCGGGTTGAGGGTTGGGTGTAGGCATGGCAGGAAGATCGGATCGTGCCCCCGGTATTGGAACCAAATTCGGATACAATACCGGGTTTACGGGTATCACCTTGAGCAACCCCCAATCCGATAAAGCCCTTCAAAAAAGTCGGGAAATTTGATTTCCGATGAGCCGTCCGGTAATCGGCAGACGACTTCGACCACTATCTCAGCCTTTGCCAATTCGCCGGGTCTTGGTTCTATTGGTGATCTGCGGATGCTTTAACTGCACAGTCTCTCTTCCCTACCCCTATGCGATCACCCCTTTCCTTCCCCGTCCTCTGTCTCGTCTTTTGTATCGCCGCCATCCGGCCTGCGCGCGCCGTTGAATCCGCTCCCGCCGATTCCGAAAGCCCGGCCGCGAAAGAACATCGTCTCGAGTGGTTTCGCCACGACAAGTTTGGTCTGTTCATCCATTGGGGGCTTTACTCGATTCCCGCCGGCTATTGGAAGGGCCAGCGCTCACCCGGCATCGGCGAATGGATCATGAACCGGATGAAAATCCCGGTCACCGAATACGAGCAGCTCGCCACCCAATTCAATCCGGTGAAGTTCGATGCCGACGCCTGGGCCCAGCTGGCAGTGGACGCGGGCATGAAATATGTCGTCATCACCTCGAAACACCACGACGGCTTCGCGCTCTTCAAATCGGCCGCAAGCAAATACAACGTCGTGGACGCCACACCCTTCAAGCGCGACATCATCAAGGAGCTCTCCGCCGCGTGCGCGAAACGCGGCCTGCGCTTCGGGGTTTATTATTCACAGTCGCAGGACTGGCACGAGCGCGGCGGCACCGGCAACAATTGGGATTTCCCGGATAACCCCACGAAGGATCGCGATGGCTCCTACGACAAGTATCTCCAGGAGAAGGCCGAGCCGCAGTTGCGCGAGCTGCTGACGAACTATGGGCCGATCTGCCTGGTTTGGTTTGATACGCCCCAGCTGATGACCGGCGACCGGCCAGCCCGGCTCACCATCATCGTCCGCACCCTGCAGCCGTCGACGCTGATTGATGGCCGTCTCGGCAAGGTGGGCGACTACCAGAGCACCGGCGACAACACGATTCCCGCCAAAGCCAGCGATGAGGCATGGGAAGTCCCGGCCACGCTCAATCACACGTGGGGTTACCGGACTGACGACCACAATTGGAAATCACCCGGCGAACTCATTTTCAAACTCGTGGACATCGTTTCGAAAGGCGGCAATTACCTGCTGAACGTCGGCCCTACCTCCGAGGGTGTCATTCCGCAACCGAGCCAGGACAACCTCCGCGAGGTCGGCCGCTGGCTCAAAGTAAACGGCGACGCCATCTATGGCGCGAGCCGCTCCCCCTTTGGCGAAGAATTCGGTGAATACGCCAGCGCACTCAAGGACAATGCCGGCAAACCTGTTTTTCTTTCCTTCACCGACTGGCGCTGCACGGCAAAGCCCGGAAAACTCTACTTCACCCTTTTCAAAGCCGAGCGCGATCGGGCGGGCGCCGTATTCAACTTACCCGCCTTCAAAAACACCATCACCGCCGTATACGCACTGACCGACACCAAACGCGTTCCACTCAAAGTGCAGACGGCCGCTGATGGCCGTCGCTTCATCAATCCCGAACGCTACGTTAACGACTCGATGGGCACGGTTTATGTCGTGGAATTCGAAGGCGACAAGATCGAGCGTTAATTACACACACACTCAGTTTTCAGCCATTCTTTAACCGCCAAAAAAATTCCTGACGCTAATCATTTCCCACAAAGTTATCTGTATGAACACCAGCGCCGTCTCAGAACATTCAGTCTACGTCGAATCGATGCTACAGCACGGCTTTCTCTCGGAGTTGTTGCGCTGCATCTGGAAAAAATTTCCAGGTGAAGAAGTGCAAGTTTACAACGCGGAGGTAGATAGTCACGGCTTTGACGTCGTGCTCACTTTTCGAGGCAAAATTCGGCACATACAACTAAAGTCTTCGGCACAGCAATCCACGACTCGCAAATATTTGATTAACGACAAACTTGCGAGGGTCGCCGGCGGCTGCGTACTCCTAATGATTTACCACGTCGAGACATTGGACATCGCTGGATACCGCTTCTTTGGTTTCTCAAGTGGTATATTTCCAGACGTTTCAAAATTGCCGCTGGCCAAGTCCGCACGAGGAAACGCTCAGGGCATTAAACTGACCCGTAAAAACACACGCGTCCTGCTACAATCGGCGTTCCATCCACAGCAGGACATCGCAACGATCATAACATACTTGTTTGGCGTTTGAGTTATTTCCACCGCTGATCGCTATTCTAAAGACATCTCTTAGACGACCCTTCCCGACAGCTGCAGCCTACCATTGAGCTGAATTCCAGTTATCCTCCCACGATCCCTAGTGAGAGACTGAGCCACCAAATAGCCGCAAAAAGACCGCTTTCGTTTAAAAAAGCGGGCTTTAGTACTGGCGGGATGGACGAGACTCGAACCCGCCGAGGCGCGAGCAGGGGACATTGCCAGAGGGAGCAAAGACTTACCGGGCCTTACGGAATCCCCACAATCGCCCTGAATTTGCTAGGAAGTGTTAGGAGGATTTTCCTACACGGGCAGGCGCGTCATGCGCGTGTGAAGGAAGGGGCCATGAGGAGAAACTGCGAGAAAGCGAAAAGCGTATATCTACACAGACTTTTTCCACAAAATGTCGCCAAGGCGTGGCACAAAATCCTTAAGCGGGGTTTCGTGTTTCCCAGACAGCATACTGAATCCCCAATCCGCCGCCATCCAACGGAACGTTTCCTCGGAGAGCTTCGGCCTTTTCGATTAAGCACATTCGTCTGTCCATTTCTAAAAGCGAGGTCGGGAGCGCATGCAGGCCTTTGGGCCAGACAGGTTGAAAGCGCTGTAACATGCACGGCCACAGCTGCGAAACATACGACGGGGCCATCGGCACCCCACCCGGACCGTCCCAAAACTGACCGCTATGTTACCGCTGCTGATGGCCCTTCCGGCG
>JBEHXD010000338.1:0-6260 GCA_048498875.1 Verrucomicrobiota bacterium | reverse complement strand
ATCGGATTCGACTCGTCCACACGGCGGTTGACGGTCGAGACGATGCTCGCCGCCGGCATGGCTCCCTACCTGAAATCCCTCGGGGTGCTGCCGCCGGAATTCAAGGTCAATGAAACCGCGTTCCTGCTCAACGACGCGCTGGGGGTCGGCATTCCCTTTATTTTCTGGTCGTCGGGCACCATGACCCACTGGGAAGCCGACGTGTACGCCCGCCAGCTTCCCGCCGACCAGTGGAATGCCCGGTGGTGGCAATACGTCCGCGATTTCCAAGGCATCGAACCACCTGCGGAACGCGGCGAGGAATGGTGCGATGCCGCCACCAAGACGCACATCAACGACACGCCCTGCTATTACTACTCCTATGCGATCGCGCAGGTCTTCAAATATCAACTCAACGACTACATCGCCAAACATATCCTGCACCAGCCACCGCAGAGCTGCAATTATGCCGACAACAAGGAGGTGGGAGCCTTCCTGAGAAGCATCATGGCAAAGGGCGCCACGGAAGACTGGCGCAAGGTGCTCAAGGACGCGACTGGCGAGAATCTGTCGACGCGCGCCATGATGGAATATTATCAGCCGCTGATGAAATGGCTAGAGGAACAGAACAAGGGACGCCCGATCGGCTGGAAATAAGCGACCAGGCATTGGCCACGAGAAGTCACGAGGAGGCACAAAAAACGGAATTATTTCTTGTGCTTTTTCGTGATTTTTTATGGCAAAAATTCCGGACTGTTTCTGAGCGCGGAAACCATTCGCCCCACCCTTTTTGTTGCCCTCCGTCACCCGGACGGTTTTAGCTCAAACCGGATGTCGAAAGTTTACTTTTACTACTCGGCCATGAACGCCGGCAAATCGACGGTGCTGCTGCAGGCGAGCTATAACTATCACGAACGCGGCATGCGCACGCTGATGTTTGTGCCGGCCATCGACACCCGCGGTGGCCAGGGAAAGGTGAAATCGCGCATCGGCCTGGAAGCCGAAGCCATGGCCCTGCAGTCGGAAGAAAATATCTTCAGCCACGTGCGGGAGGCTCACGCCGTACAGCCCGTCGCCTGCGTGCTCGTGGATGAAGCGCAGTTCCTGAGCCGTCTTCAAGTGGAACAGCTCACCGACGTGTCCGATCAGCTGGGAATTCCCGTGCTGTGCTATGGCTTGCGCACCGACTTCCAGGCGCAGCTTTTCCCGGGCAGTGCGGCGCTGCTGGCGCTGGCAGACAATCTCATCGAGCTGAAAACCATCTGTCACTGCGGCCGCAAAGCCACGATGAACCTGCGCGTCGGCCCGGATGGCCGCGCGGTCCGTGAGGGCGAACAAATTGAAATTGGCGGCAATGATCGCTATGTCGCCATGTGCCGCCGCCATTTCAAAGAAGCCCTGACTCCATGAACAAATTCCTCACTGTTTCCGCATCCCTCATCGCCGCCACCACCATGTCCGCCGCCAGCCAACTCGTTTTCATCGGTACCTACACCCCCAAGGATAATCCCAGCCGCGGCATTTATTCCGTGCGCCTGGATACTACCACCGGCGAATTGAGCGAACCGGTCCTCGCCGCCGAAACATCCAATCCGACTTTCCTTGCGCTGCATCCCAACGGACAGGTGCTGTACTCCATCGGCGACAGCGCCCCTTTGACCGGAGCCGCTGGTGGCGCCGCCCTGGCCTTTGCCATTGATTCGGCCTCGGGAAAACTCACCCCGCTCAACGCCCAGCCGACCGGCGGGGCTTCGCTGTGCTACGTGGGCGTCGACGCAACCGGCCGGGAACTCGCCACCATCAGCTATGGCGGCGGCCACATCACGTCGTTCGCCCTCTCAAGCGATGCCAAAGTCGGTCCCAGGGCGAGCGCGCTTTCCTCCACCGGCGCGCTCGGACCGAACAAGACCCGGCAGGAAAAACCTCATCCGCACTCGATCACCTATTCGCCCGATAATCGTTTCGCATATGTCTGCGATCTCGGTCGCGACAAAGTACTGTGCTTCAAGGTCGATCCTGCGGCCGGCACCCTGACACCTGCCGGCGAGTTCTCCACGGCCGCGGGAGATGGTCCACGGCACAGCAAATTCTCCAGCGACGGGAAGCACTTCTATGTGATCAATGAGCTCGCCAATACGCTCACGCACTACACCTGCGATCCTGCCACGGGAAAAATCAGCCCGGCGGACTCCACTTCCACCCTGCCGGAAGATTTCAAGGGCGGGAGCACCACGGCTGAAATCCGCCTTCATCCCAACGGTCGTTTTGTCTACGGCTCAAACCGCGGCCATGACAGCATCGCGGTCTTCGCGCGCGATCCGGGCGATGGTTCGCTCAAGCGAATCCAAATCATTTCCTCGGGTGGCGCCCATCCGCGCAATTTCAACCTTTCACCCGATGGCTCATGGCTGATCTGCGCCAATCGCGACACGAACAATCTCGCGGTTTTCAAGGTGGATGCGGCCACGGGAATGCTCACCGCGACGGGCAAAACCGCCAATGTGCCCCAAGCCGTGTGCGTGCTGTTTATGCCGGCGGGAAAGTAGGCCATGCGTATCGCCCTCTCTCTTTTGGGCGGAGCCATCGGCCTCATTGTTGTCGCCGGGCTGGTTTTTTATCTGGTCGGCCGCTCGCTGCCGGAAAAACATACGTCCCGGTTTTCGATTACCCTGCCCGTGCCACCGGCGACGGTATGGGCCGTCATCACCGACTATCCTAAAATGCCCGACTGGTGGCCGGCGGTGAAGGCCATCCGCCTGGAAACCCGGCCCGATGGAGAAGTCTGGACTTGGAACCAGGACTCGCGCGGACGCGAAATCGCGTTTCGCACCATCGGGGAAAAAGCGCCCCAACATCTGGTGAGGGAAATCGTTGGCGACAATCTGCCGTTCGGCGGCACCTGGACCTTCGATCTCGCGCCCGAAGCATCGGGAACAAAACTGACCCTCACCGAAGACGGCTTTATCAAGCCGCCCCTCTTCCGATTCATTGGCACTTATTTCATCGGTCTGGACAAAACGATGAAGGATTTCTCGACGAACTTGCAGAAGCGTTTTTCTACGTCGGATGGACGGTGACTGTTTTTTTCAAAGCCGGCATCTTTTCCAAATGCCGCGCGGCTCCTACAACTGAAGGTAGGGCGCTTTATCCTTAAAGCGCCGTCAGCGTTCCCGAATATTTTTTCAGTTCTCGAAAGTCCTGAGCGGCGGATTAAGGATAATCCGCCCTACCTCCCGAAACCAAAATCGAAACGGCTTACCGCTCCTAGTGCTGCGGACGGGAACCCGAATTGCAGCGGTGCTCCATCAACCGGTCATTACAGCGGGTCAGAAATTTCTCAATCGAGGCCGCTTGCTCGATGATCAGACGATCGTCCATGAACAAAGCCTTTCCGCACTGGTCGCAACGGGTGTAAATCTCGATGAGTTTCTCATCCGGAATGTCCGGGCCTTTTTTGGTTTTTCCGCTGTCATCCAATCGTTTTTTTCGCAATGCGTCAGCCAGGACCTGAGGTGTCATGCGTCTTTCAGTGTACAAGAAAACCGACACGTCAACGGCGCGGCCCTGGGAAATTCACCTAGGAAACTTTCCCCATTAAAAAAGTGAAGTGTCCCGGGAAAAAATCTGGGCGACTTGCACCGGGCCGCCATAAAACTTTCTTAAAAATGGAACTTTTTCCTCAAGAGCCGCGCGGCCTTTTTGCAAATGATGTGGACTTGCGATCGCAGCGCGGGAGATCGGTGGCGAAATTTATTCGCGCGGTTTCTGAACGATTCCGGCAAGCTCATTGATCGCGCGTTCGCGCAGGATCGGTTCCGAAAAACCGGCGGCCCAGTTTGTCGCACCCGCCGGATCGGTCTCCGCCCACCGGTGCAGGACCGAAATCACCGCTTCGGATTGGGCCGGGCCCGGTGGAATTTCCTCTACGGCGAAAGCCGCGGCTTCGGCCGGTTTGGATTGCGACATCACATACGCAATCCGTGCGGCTGCCTGATCGCGCTGCAAGCTGGGCGGCTGTGTGGTTACCCAGGCCCGGGCCGCGGGCAGATCCCTGGTCGCCCAGTTTTGAGCGAGATTGGCCAGTACGTGATCGTCGGCGGTGAACGCGAATTTTTCCCACACCCGGATCGCATCGGCCGGACTGCTCTCCATCGCGCCGAAGCAGGCTTCCTCAAATCCCGGTTTTTGGTCCTCGATTCGCGTGAGATTTCCCAGCCAGCCGGTCACGCCCTCGAAATCCACGGTCGCCCACGCTCTGGCCAAACGGCGCAGCAGCAATTCCCGCTTTTCCCCGAAGGGCATGCCCTCCACCACTCTGGCCGCTGCGGCGCGATCCCGCTGCACCAACGAGGGAAACAGTTCATTTAACAAACGATTCCACGACGCATCGTCGGACGAACGCATCAGGAGTTCAATTTGCGCAAACAGAGACCCGGCCGATTCGGAAACCGCTGGCACTGCCGCAACCCCCGGAACATTTCCCGGAATTTTCTCCGGCTGTTTTCCGGGAAGAGAGGGCACCGACTCCATTGCTGGCGTGCTTGCTGCCACCGGTGGCTTCGCGTCTTCCCGACGATTGAATGCACGCCAGCTCAAGGCGACTCCTGCGCCAAGAATCGCAAAAACCAACACCGATCGGAAAAAGTTCTTCATGGTGACCGCCGTCAGCTGCCGGTGCGGGCGGCCAGCCATTCCTGTTTTGCCTGAGCTGGAAAATCCGCCGCATCAAGCCAGGCCCGCGCCGCGGCCGCGTCCGATTCCCACCAGCGCGCAAGCAGAATGGCCACCCGCTGCCAGCGCAACGAGGGATCACGGGTCGCCAGCGCGACGTTCACCGCGGCCTCAGGCGCCCACTCGACCACTGCCTCGGCGTACGATTGCCGGACCTGGTCACGCGACACCGAATCGGTTTTTTCCACCCAAGCCAGAGCAGCGGCGGGATCGGCCGCCGTCCAAACGTTGAATACTGCGGTCAATCCCCGCGAACTGGAGTCGTCGGGCAGTTTGAGCGCCCAATCGGCGGCCTCCGCGGGATTCTGGGTCGCCCAGCGCGTCAGCACGGCCACCGTCGCGTGCGCGCGAAATTCCACGGGAAGCTGCCGCGCAAACGCCGCGGCTTCCGCGGGGTGGGTGTCGGCCCACGATTCCGCGATGATGGCGAGTACGTTTTGCTGTTCGTTGGGCTCGGCGAGGCCGCGAGCCCAGGCAATGGCTTTCTGCGGATCACGCGCCGCCCACTCGCCTGCGATATTCATCAACACGGCGTTTTTGGTATCGCCCACCGGCATCCCCTGCACGTCCTTCGCGGCCGACTCGGGATCGGAATGCACCCAGATGAACCGAAGATTATAAAGTGCCGCGTCGCGCGCCGCGCCCGCAGGCAGCCCGTGGATCCAGGTCAACGCCGCGCGCACGTCGAATTTCGCCCACACTTCCGCGACAATCCCTGTGGCCTCGATGGCGGCCCGCCCCGGTTTCATCGTCAGAACGGCGGCTGCTGCAGTGACGGGATTTTCCTTTGCCCAGGCCGGCACAACCACGCGGACCAGCTCGAGTTTATCGCGACTCTCCGGCTGCCGGTTCAAATAATCCAACGCCGCCGGTGGAGAAAGTTCGCTCCATCGCCTGACGATGGCGTCGCGAAACACGGCACGTTCCCGCAGCTCTGCGAGGTTGTTCGCCGCGATCAACGCATCCGGAATTTCCGCCAGCGAAAGTTGAGGCCCCACGTCAGCCAGTTTTTTGAGCCGGGTTTCGGCTTTTTTTTCCGCCAGCGCCGGGGTGAGACGGAGTTTGATCGTGTCTGACTCCGCCGTTGGCACCGCGCAAGCGACGCTCACGGCGGCGAAAGCCAGAGTGATCATCAAAACGCGGCGAAAAGTCGGAGCCGGAGAGGCCAGAGGCATGGGAAAAGAATTAAACCAAGTTTTCATCCGGGCAAGCATCGCGCTCAAAACAGGCACAGCGGAGAGCTGCGCCTGGAAAATGAAACACTAGAGCGTTTTCAAAAAACTGTGGCCGTATGCTGGACGGTTTGAACCAATCGAAAGACGTATCACCCGCTTGACCGACATGACGAAGGTAGGGCGGATTATCCCTAATCCGCCGAGGAGCGTTCGAAAACCGGTCGAGACAGGCGATTATCCTGAACGGCGGATTAGGGATAATCCGCCCTACCATTTATAATCTATTTCCGGCCTCAGTTTTATTAGAAATGGTCCAAGCCGGCCTAAGGCGCGGAGAACGCCCACTGCTGGTTGTTCCCGCCACTGTAGCTCCAA
>JBEHXD010000337.1:0-6265 GCA_048498875.1 Verrucomicrobiota bacterium | reverse complement strand
TGTTGTAGCTCTTGGCCCCCGACGGGTATGGGTGTTCGTAGTACCAGACTTCCTTGGTGCTCGGGCCTTTTGTAAAGAAGAGGAGGTTGGTGCGGATGCCAGTGTACGGGGAGAAGACGCCGTTCGGCAGACGGACAACCGTGTGGAGGTTGCAGTCACGGAGCAGCGCCTCCTTGATGCGGGTTTTGACGCCCTCCCCGAAGAGCGTGCCGTCGGGCAACACCAGCCCGGCACGGCCGCCTTCCTTCAGGATGCGCATGAGCAGCACGAGGAACAGGTCGGCCGTTTCACGGGTGCGGAACTCCGCTGGGTAATTGGCCTCAATGCCGTCCTCTTCCATCCCGCCGAAGGGGGGATTGGTGACGATCACGTTGACGCGTTCCTTCGGCCCCCAGCTGATCAGCGGCTTAGCAAGCGTGTTGTCGTGCCGCACATTTGACGGCACGTCGATGCCGTGGAGCATGAGGTTGGTCATGCACAGGATGTGCGGCAGGTGCTTCTTTTCGATCCCCGAGAAGCATTCCTGGATCGTCCGCTCGTCCTTGTCTGTTTTCGCTTGCTTGCGCAGGTGCTCGATGGCGCAGACAAGGAACCCTCCCGTGCCGCACGCGGGGTCGAGAATGGTTTCGCCCAGCCTGGGGTTGACCTGCTCGACGATGAACTGGGTCACGGCGCGCGGCGTGTAGAACTCGCCCGCGTTGCCGGCGGATTGCAGGTCCTTGAGCAGCTTTTCATAAATATCGCCGAACATGTGGCGATCGTCGGAGGCGTTGAAGTCGATGCCGTTGATCTTGTTGATCACCTGGCGCATCAACGTGCCGTTTTTCATGTAGTTGTTGGCGTCTTCGAACGCGGTGCGGATGAGGGCCGAAATCTTCCCGCCGCTGCCGTTGATCGCCTTTAGCTTGGGGAGCAGCGTGTTGTTGATGAAGTCGAGGAGGCCTTCACCGGTCATGCCCTCATCGTCCTTGCCCCAGCTTCGCCAGCGGAGGTGTTTGGGCAGGGGCGATTTGTAGTCGTCGCGCGTGGCTTCGAGTTCGGTTTCACGATCGTCGAATATTTTCAGGAAGAACATCCAGCCGAGCTGCTCGAGGCGCTGCGCGTCACCGTACGTGCCGGCGTCCTTGCGCATGATGTCCTGGATTGTTTTGACGAGGTTAGAGACATTGGCCATCGGCCTTCCTTCTTGTACTACCTCTTATGCTGCTACTTGATACAGGGCAGCTTCCAGCTGACCGAGGGCGGCGAGGTAGCCAGTTTTGCCGCCGAAGAGGTTCAGGATTTCCACGGGCGTGCCGAAGCCGCGAAGGGGGTCTACTTTCAGGATTTCCATCGATTCGACGGTGGTGATGCTGGTGTCGGCATATTTGTCTAAGAGTGCATCGAGCACGGCACGGGCCTTTTCGCCATATTTGCCGAAAACGTCCCGCTTCTTCACCCGGTTGGCTCGCTCCTTACGGGTAAGCGGTTTGGCGTCGAAGGCGACGTGCGCGACGAGGTCGAACGCATCGTAGTCGCGTCCGACGCTCTCTGCGAGCTCATCGAAGAAGACGCCGTTGGCCGCCAGCTCGTCGAGGATGACCTTCTTCCGATCGGCGTCGTTCCACGCCGTAAAAAACGCATCCAGCGAGGCATATTGGGCAGTAAGCATCTTCTTGGAGTAGTCGCGGAGCGATTCGGTAATCAGCTTTCCGTTGGTATCGAGGTACTGCACCTGCTCGGTGGCCACGCGGACCGCGACGTCGTTTACGTAATACTTGATGACACGGCCGCCTCCGGGACCTTCCCCGCCGATGGGGTCACTTATGACGTCGACATCGTCGCCGTCGCCAGGTTCGCCCGTTTCATCGTCTGGCGGCACAGGCGGCTCGTTCTCGCTGGGCTCGTAGATCTGAACCGGGTCCCCGTCGAACGCCGGATCGGCAAATAGGGCGGTCGCTCCCCGGAAGTCCATGATGGTGAAGAAAAGCTTGCCGTAATCTTCGTTGATGCGCGTGCCACGCCCAATGATTTGTTTGAACTCCGTGATCGAGCCGATGGTTTTATCGAGCACGATCAAGTGACACGTCTGCGCGTCCACGCCGGTGGACATCAGCTGCGAGGTGGTGGCGATGACGGGATAAGCGGACTCGGGGTCGATGAAGTTGTCTAGTTGCGCCTTGCCTTCATCGTTGTCGCCGGTGATGCGCATGACGTACCGGCTGTCGGCGCTGGCGAGGTCGGGATTGGCATTCACCAGCGCCTGCCGCATGCGCTCGGCGTGGTCGATGTTTTCGCAGAAGACGATCGTCTTGTGGAAGCGGTCGGTGGCTTTGAGGAACTCGGTGACCTTCCGGGCGACGAGTTCGGTACGCTTTTCAAGGACGAGGTTGCCTCGGTCGAAATCCCGCAGGTTGTACTCGCGGTCTTCAACGACGTTGCCATGTTTGTCGGTCATCCCGGCCGACGGTCGCCAATGGGCGTCACGGTCGGTGGTGATGCGGACAACCTTGTACGGGGCGAGAAAGCCGTCGTCGATGCCCTGCTTGAGCGAGTAGGTGTAGATGGGATCGCCGAAGTATTCGATGTTCGAGACGTCCTTGGTCTCCTTGGGCGTGGCGGTAAGGCCGATCTGGGTGGCGGATTTGAAATACTCCAGAACTTGGCGCCATGCGGCATCGGCGGCGGCGCTGCCGCGGTGGCACTCGTCGACGACGATCAGGTCGAAGAAGTCCGGGGAGAACTGCTTGTAGATGTTGCGATCTTCCTCGGTGCCGGTGACGGCCTGATAGAGGCAGAGATAGATTTCGTAGGATTTGTCGACCGTGCGGTTGGTGATCTTGGTCATCGCCGTGCCGAAGGGCTTGAAGTCATTGGTTTTGTTCTGGTCGGCGAGGATGTTGCGATCGACGAGAAAAAGGATGCGTTTCTTCGCCCCGCTCTTCCACAAGCGCCAGATGATCTGAAACGCGGTGTAGGTCTTGCCGGTGCCGGTGGCCATCACAAGCAGGAGGCGATTTTGCCCACGCGCGATCGCGTTGATGGTGCGATTGATGGCGACGAGCTGGTAATAGCGCGGGAGCTTGCCGGAACCATCGTTGAAATAGTCTTGGGTGACGATGGCGGTTTCGTCTTCACTGAGCCCCTTCCACTGGCGATAACGCGCCCAAAGCTCGGCGGGAGTGGGGAAGGCATCAAGGGCAAGTTCCCGCTCCGGCGTCACCGACATGCCGGTGCGGTCGTGTTCTAGAAATCCGTCGCCGTTGGAGCTGAACGCGAAGGGAACATCGAGAATCTCAGCGTAGGCAAGCGCCTGCTGCATGCCGTCACCCACCGAGTGGTTGTTGTCCTTGGCTTCGATGACCGCCAAGGGGATGTTCGGCTTGTAGAAAAGGATGTAGTCGGCCTTCTTCGCTTCACCGCGCTGGGCGACTTTTCCGCGGACGATGACCCGCCCCCTGGTGAAGTAGCGTTCTTCAAGGATTTGCGTTTGGAGGTCCCAACCCGCTCGCTCCACGATCGCGGGCGTGATGAATTTCGAGCGGATATCAGCTTCGGTAAGCGCCTTTTTGTTCATGTGCTGCTCATCGCTGATGTGCAAGCTCGAAAGAGGGCATGCAGGTGGGCGTACATGTGGAGCCGCCCAGATTCTGGGATTGCGACGCGGAGCATAACCGAACGGTCCTAACGTGACTATATGCGCGCGCGACAGCAGTGGTGCTCTACCAAAGGGTTGAGGGGGAGGTGAGCGGGGTGGCTTCGGTGGGCTGCCCGACACCGGCCTTGCCGACACGCTCGTCATCGTCGTCTCCCAGAAAGGGTTTGACCTCAGCGCAAAAAGCAGCCATCGCGGTCTCGACCGTGCCACTGCCATCCGCTTATTTGGCGGACTATTCCCACTCACTGGGAATCAAATAATCCTTCCCTTCGCGCCATTCCTCGACAAGGTGAACCCCGTCCACACCATCCCACGTCACAGCCCCGGCATGATCCGTCACCAGGATCTGAAGTCGGCCTTTCGTTCGCGTGATCCCCGATGCCAAGGCACGAAAAATCCTGCGCACCCCCTCGATATCGTCGGACACTGCATCCTTTTCGTCACCCGCCTTTTTTGTCTTGGGATCCGGGTCACCTGGCCAGCGCTCCGGGAAGTAGATCTGGCTCGGTTGATCCACGACAAAAAACTCCGGTACCGGCGATTGACGAAGACCGTCGAACAATTCGTGCAGCGCAAGAAGCGTTGCCAGATGCAGCCCAATCCAATTGGCACCACTGCCTATTTCCCACAGGAAGTCCTTCCGGCTTCCCACTTGCCGTGAAACAACGCGGACGGTCAGCTCTTCGATGTTCAATTCCACGCGATCCTGGGCGCGCTCGTAACCAAGAATGGTTGCGTAGTGGGCCGCATTGTCACTGATCTTGCTTAACGCGGCTTCCAGTCGCCGCTTTTCCGCCGCGGGGTCTATGATGCCTTCGATCTCACGCATGCGTGTGCGCAACCGGTCGATCTCGGTGCGCGCGGTGCCGTCCGGCCGCACCGTATCAATGTTTTTTAGGGTCTGTTCCAACTGACCGACCAGCCGGTACGCACGTGTCGCGGTTTGCCGGCGCGTGGCCACTGCCGTTGACACGTCTTCCAAACCAGCGCGCCGCGTGCGGATTTGCCGAAGTTGCGTTTCAAACTTACGGATTTCCGCCGCCAAGTCCGCGGTTTCCTTATCGAGTTCGCTTGGCGCATCTTGGACTGTCGCTGACAACTGCCGATACTCTTCGGCAAGTGTCTTGAGACCTTCGACCTCGCGCCGGGCCGAGTCTTGGGAATTGCCGCAAAAAGGGCAGATCGCTTCATCGTGAATCGCCTTCTCGAACCAGCCGATCGCGGACAAGCGGCTCGACTGGCGATCTAGGTCCCGCCCGTAGGTACCCATGAGTGCGCCCGCATCTCGAAGACGGGCTAGCCGTGTTCGTCGTATCCCAATCTCGTGGGCCAGATACTCCTCTTGGCTCCGAAGCTTGACCAGTTCGTCAACCGCCCGATCGGTATTCCCCACCTCCATCGTCGGGAGCGTGCCCGACTGCACCGAATCAGGGATCGCTCGTAGATGGCGGAGGTACATCTCGGTTCCCCATCCCTCTTGTGGATCAGGCGCTGCTGGAAGCAGCCCCACCTCCCTAGCTGCGGCATAAAACGCCTGTATATCTGCTATCCATTTGCCATTCGCGGACTCTGCCACGCGCAACTCGGCGACCCGTTCATTGAGTTCCCGCTTGAGGTCGGAAAGTTCCCGCTTCAATGCCAAGGTCTGACCGTTGATCGCCCCCAATACCAGCGGGAAAATGGCCTTGAGTTTCTCCCGATGGTCGAAGGTGTCGGCTTTAAAAAACAGGGTGTACGGGTTCGCAACAACGTACTGGGGCTGAAAATTGAACGCGGCCATGTCCCGAAAGCTTGGACGGCTGCGGAATCCTGGATTATCTGCCCCCGGTGCAAAATCCAGTTTCGGAAGGCTGGCCAACTGGTTGAGGCGGCTGACAACCGCGTCTTTGGCGGCATTCTTGAAAACCCGCAGTGGGACTATGACCGCCTCACCTTCGTCAAAATACATGTCCCCTGTCTCAGCCTGTTCGCCTGGATCCATCCTGGCAAGTAGCAACTGCGTCGAAGACGTCTGAATCAACAGGCCGTACCACTCGGTCTTGTCCCGAATCTTACCCACCGGGATGGTGCACTTTCCTGCACCCAGCACATAGTCGATGATCGGGGTGATCGCCGATTTTCCCGTCTGACTTTTCCCTGTGATGATGTTTAAGCGTCCGGGTTCAAATCGAACCTCGCGACGAGCTTTAGTCGCGTCGTTTGGCCAAAGGACGAGCTTGAGAATAGAAAACTGCATTCCTTAGAACCTCACGTTGAGTACCGAGCAGAGCGTTTCCGTCCGCACCGCGGCAAGCCAGTGTCCAACCCGTTTGGCGGCCGCAATCACTGATTTAATCTCGTCGTCCGAAAATTTAAAGGGATCCGTTTTGCGGGTCGGAACCATTCCCGGCGGTACTGTCCTAATTTGAAAAACGGCGGGGTTGACGGGCGGGAGGGCGAGGGGTAGGTGGGGTGGTCTAGTGTGGCAAGTGTGACACCAGAAAATCTTGAGTTGCTTTTGCCACACAGCCGCGGTACTATTCCTTCATGGATACGAAAACCGAAGAGCTGATCGCCGCCCTCTTGGCTCGTCGCGACGTCGAGGTGGAGCAGGTCCGCGCAGCTTACAATCACAAAATCCAAGTCTTA
>JBEHXD010000336.1:0-6281 GCA_048498875.1 Verrucomicrobiota bacterium | reverse complement strand
ACGATTCGAACGTCCGGCCTTTGCCTTCGGAGCGATGAATAGCGTTTGCAAGCTGGGGAGTTCCGGGTTCTCGTTCACGCGAGTGTCGCCCGCAAGGAAGTTCCCACTGGAATCCGTCGGCAGCAAATTGCCCGTGCTGGTCTTCAGATGGCCGCCGGAAAAGGTCCGGAGCGATTGTGCGGTGGTCGAGTCGGAACCGTAGATCATGGAGCCGTCGAGCCAGGCTGTGATGCTGTTGATCTGCTGCCGGGGATTGGACGTCGAAGTACCTGTTTTCGAGTCGTACCCCGAGCGTGACAGCGGGATCACTTGCGTGCCGGTGTAAGAACGTCACTTAATGTTTTGTTTCAACCTTTGCGACTGCCGCTACGGGGCGCTGATCTCCTTCGCCAAGTTTCCGGCGGAACAAGTCGATGGTAAGCCCGTAACACTGGCGCGCCAACTCCGGATCGTATCGCACTCCTTCGTCGCGAAGGAACGCGTGGGCCGCATTGAATTCGTGCCAGGTGAAATTTGAACCGGCCGCATTGAGCGCAGCCTGGATCAGGAGACGTCCCTCGAGCGGAACATGCGGATCCTGTCGCCCCCACAGCATCATGAGTTCGCCTTTGATCTCATGAATCCGGTCGAGGGAGTTGTCGTGCATGCCTTTTCCCAGGCTTCGCTTGTGAATATCGGTGGCGTAGAAGCAGGCGGCAGCCAATACTTCCGGATTCATCGCTGCGCGAAAAGCAAGGTGCCCGCCGATGCAGATGCCCATCGTGCCGAGGCGCCCGGTGCAGGCCTCATGCGTTTTGAGCAGCGACAGGACCGCCCGCGCGTCGGCGTCATAGTGGGCGATTTCCTTGGTGGTCTTCAGGGCATTCCCACGGTCGGCGCCGGCCTGGTCGTAGGCGAGCACCGTTCCCGCGGGTTCAAACTCGTGATAGATTTCCGGTACCGCCACGACAAACCCATGACCGGCGAGGAATGCCGCAGTGCGCCGGATCGGCCCCGTGACTTGGAAAATTTCCGAGTAAAACAGAATGCCGGGGTAGCGTCCGGGAGCAGCGGGCCGGAAGAGATGCGTGCGCATCGGTCCCGAAGGCGTGGCGAGATCGATATGTTCGTTGTCCTTGATGGTCATGACAGCAGAAGAGAGGCGGGTGATGGTGACGCTGGCCTGACCTCAATTCACTCCTTCAAATCCGGAAGCGCAAGCTCGCGCACCCAGATGTTCCGAAAAGCCACCGGGTGACGGTGATCTTGAAGCAGCAGGGGAAGCCTGGCCGGATGGGCCGCGTACGGAGGCAGGGTGGGTTGATGAAAGCTGGCGCCGTTTGGTGTCGGTCCGGTGAGGATTGCATCGTGTTGGACCAACACGCCGTTGTGAAACGCGGTGATTCGCGCGGGAGTCAAGAGTTTGCCGTCTTTTGAAAATCGCGGGGCGATGAATACCACCTCGTAAACCTGCCACTCGCCGGGAGCGCGCGACGCGTTCACCAACGGGGCGTGTTCCTTGTAGATCGAGGCGGCCTGTCCGTTCACGTAGGTCGGATTTTCCCACGAATCGAGAATTTGAAGCTCGTAGAGGCCCATGAAAAACACGCCGCTGTTTCCGCGATCCTGTCCCTTGCCCTTTATTTCCGCCGGCACCCGCCATTCCAGGTGAAGCTGGATGTCGCCAAAACTCTGTTTGGTGCGCATGTCGCAGGGCTTGGGTTTGGGCACGACGACCATCGCGCCGTTTTCGATTTTCCACCCGGCTTCACCCGCACGAACCGGCTCCCAGGCGTCGAGCGACTGGCCATCGAAAAGCACAATCGCGTCGGAGGGCGCATGGTCCACCGGCGCGGAAACGACCGGCGGAACGGGTTGCCAGACTTCTGTCAGTTCGTTGGCTGGACGGTCCTCGGCAAAAGCCAGTGGAAGCGCGGCCAGACATCCCAAAATAACGAAGGCTTTTGAAATCATAAAGGGTGGACGGAGTTTATCGATCAAGGGTCACCGCCATCAATCCAATGACCACGTCGTTTGAGAGAGTGCGAATGGTCAGGGACGCGAGTTCGCGGTTCGGATCGAGGGACAGGCCGAGCACGGTGGCGGCGCCGCCGGGAATTTTCCCGCCGTGGCCCTTGAAGGATTTTTCCTCGAGTACGCGGACCACACCGGTCTTGAGATCAACGCGCACCGGCAGCAGCCCGGGACGGCGGAATTGAAAGTCATCGATGAAATAATCCTGTTCGATGGGCCACCAGGTGGTGGGGTTTTCCAGCGTGAGCCGCGCGGTCTGGCCGTCGCGGTAGGTGACGATGACCTCGCCGTTATCGATCCGGCTTTGCATGGCGTTGGTTGATCCCGCCATTAAGAGATGGATCGCGCTGGCTTTGCCACTGAGGACGATAGTCGCTTCCCGTGGATAATTATCCCACTGCGAGGTGAAGAGAATGTTTTTTGCCTCACCCAGTCCGGGAGTGGCGAAGGGCAATCCGTTGGGCAGCGTAATGCGGCCGTTATTTTTCCCGGCAATCGCGCGCAATCCAGTATCATCGATTTCCGCGGTCGTTTTCACGCCGCCCGCCCAGCCTCCAATCCCTTGTTTCGGCATCGCAAGGGAGACAAAGGGTGATCGCGGCGCGCGATAGTCGTTCTGGAAAATGCGGGTGACGCGATCGTTGAAGTAGGACGTGAGGTCGACGGTTTCCGGATTACTTCCGACAGACGGTCGATTGGTTTCAGGGAGTGAATTTATCGGGATGAGTTTGTGTTCCTTGCTTTCCGGCTCCGGTCCGCTCCAGCTGATTTTCACCGAGTTCTGTTGTGGATTTAAAATTCCGGAAAACTGCAACCGGCGAACGGAATCCCTGTCGTCAATCCAACCGCTTGCCACCTCGACGTCGTTTATCCAAACCCGGGCCGAGTTACCCCGGGCTGAGACTTCCAGTTTGAGCCGGGATGAATTCTGCAACCGCGATTTAATCTGGAAATTTTCCTCACGATGTTCGCGCCGGTAAGCGAGGTCGATGTCCGGATGATGAAGCGTCGCGTGGTCCCATTCCTGCGGAAATCCGGGTGCAATGGTCAGCTCGCCAGCGATGGCGTCTGGTCTCACGCCAAATAATCCTTCGATCAGTGCCCGGCTTAACACGCCCGAACCGTCGGCGAAGTCGCGTTGTGATTCACGACGATAGACGT
Organism: Verrucomicrobiota bacterium; assembly: GCA_048498875.1. Taxonomy (GTDB): domain Bacteria; phylum Verrucomicrobiota; class Verrucomicrobiia; order Opitutales; family Opitutaceae; genus Lacunisphaera. The sequence goes on along the minus strand of JBEHXD010000336.1, from coordinate 3,107 downwards.
CGAGGTAAGACATTGAACCTACGTTGCCGGGCGAGATGCCCATGAACATGGCGGCCGTCAGCGAGCCCTTGGTTAGATTCCATGCCTCATCAGCATGCCCGGCCTGCCACAGGCCCAGAGCGCCGTGCACCGCTTCGGCGAGAACCACATTATTAATCGACCAGTCATACGGCATCCAGTCGCTGGTCGCCAGCGTGTGCAGGCCGGGCGGCACACCGGGTCCACGCACTGGCAAATGGGGAATGTAAGTGTCGACATAACGACTCATTCGGGATGCCTCATTCGCTGTCGGCACTTCGGAGTCCATCGTATGATAAAAAGTCCAGAGCGCCGCATGGGGATGCACCCGCTGGAGTCCCAGCCAGTCCTTGTTTTCGGCAAACATGCCGCGCTCAGGCATCCAGAGCAGTTCGCGCATACCGCGGGCGATGAGTTCCGCTTCGCGTTCGTAAGGTGTTGGATCGGCTCCGACCAACGGCGCGATCTGCGCCGCCATTTTATTGTGCCAGTAATTGTACGCCGACGCGTGCGCCGTGCCGCCACCGCTGTATTGCAGATCGTCGCTGGCCCAGATGACGGCGTACGCTTCGTAGAGCGGAAGTTTTTCCGGACCGAATTCGCGGCGAAACAGCCGTCTTTCCCAGGCGAGATGGCGTTCGATGACCGGCCACATTTTTTTGGCGAATCCGACGTCGCCCGTCCAACGAAGATGACGAAACAGCGCATCGATGAACACCAGGTTCATGTCGTAGTGGCTGTTGGAAAGATCACCGTTGGTGTGCAATCCCGCTTCATTGCGGGCGAGATTGGTGGCCTCGTCGGGAGGTGGAACTACGGTGGAAATGGGATCGGTATTTTGTCTTCCCGCCCAATAGGTGAAGTGAGCCCGGGCCCGGTCGTGCCACCCCAAGGCATCGAGAAGATAAGGTCCGCGCCAACCCAGTAATTTGGTGCGCCAGGCAATCGCACCATGCATGATCGCGTTTTCCGGCGCGTCCCAAACGGCATCCGCGGCCACGTTGAGTGCGCCCACCGCCGCGTTGAGAAACGGATCGGGGGTTTCGATGGCGACGCGGTTTCGGAGTGCGGTGAAATACCTTTCAGTTTCGCCGAACAGCTTGGGCAGATCCGTATTCGAAAATGCGGGCGCGAGGGAGAGTTTGGCGGGTGCGCGATTAATCCCCGTGCGATCCATGCTGACTTCCCGGTAGGTCGAAAGCTCTTCAGCGGCCGTGGCATCTTTCGCGGTTCGCTGGAAGGAGAGAAACAAAGGCTGGTTGGCCTGAAGGGCGACGCGTCCAATCGTCACCGGCAGCGTGGGAGGAGTTCCCGGCGACTCCGCGAGCAGCGAGGGGAGATCGTTCCAGTGCGTGGCATCGCCCAGCCCGAGCCGGGCGCCGTCGGGTGCCAGTCCGACGATGGTTGCAGGCTTGGCGTGAAGGGTGAAGGTGTCGCGCGACAGTTCAAAGGAGTTGTCCCGGCAAAATTCCGGGAGGAGTTGAAAGTACTCGCTGATGGGGACGCGTTCGGTGCCGATGTCCCCGTCGCGCGTGCCACGCTGGCCGTTGGCGCCTCCGTAGGCCCAAATGAGTTCGAGGCCGGAGCCAATTCCGGTAGCATCCACGCGGACAATCAGTCCCTCGGTTTGGTGATAGGCCAGGGCAGCGAGGGTCAACGCGCCGGTTTCGCCCAACAATGGGTCGTGGATCTCATAGATCAGTTCGCCGGGACGATAACGGGTCACGATTTTCGCTGCGTCATGCAGCCATTTCACACCTCCCGCGGAGCGGACGGCGAAGCGCAGGTTTCCGCCGCGCCCGGGCAGGTAGAGGATGAATTCCGGCTTGTCGCCCCCGTCGACGCGGAACGCCGTGTTGCCACCGTAGAGGGATCGATTGAAAAACTCCGGGCCGTTCTCGATGACAAAATCCGCGCCTTCAGGCCGGTAGCGCAATGGCCGGTCGATGTTCTCCTCGAGATTTGGGGTCAGTTTTGTCGCGCCCAAAGCCTGGGCGTGAACAGCGGGAACGGCCGTGAGGCACGACAGCAGGATAAATGCAGTCAGGCCGGGGCGAATGAAGGGAGGCATCTTCACGGAACCATACGAACACTCACAATCCTTCTCCAACGCGAGGTTCCGGCGGCACGGACAGTCATAGCTTTTCGCCACTCCCGCCTTGTGCATTTCCGACTTTCTAACGGCCGCTTCTTACTCCGCTCGCCAGCAAAGTTTCGAAGTGGGGCTCATTCTCTTCCTGTGAAACCGCGGTAACCTCCACTTTCTGGAAGCCGGCACTTTTTAGGAAACCATGCAACGCACTTTCCTTAAAGCCGAGCCACAGGTCGCCGTAAAGCTCATGGGCCTTTTCGAAATTGTGCTCTTTCAAATCGAGCACGAGCAGTTGTCCGCCTGGTTTTAAAATGCGGAATGCCTCGTTGACCGCAGTCTGGGGATGGCTCGCGTGGTGGAGCGCCTGCGAAAGGATCGCGAGATCGACCGATTGATCGGCGAGCGGGACCTGCTCGATGTCACCGAGTTTGTAAGTGAGATTGGCCAGACCATTTTTCTTTGCGAGTTCGGTGCCCACCTCGACCATGCGGGCCGAGTTGTCGATGCACCACACCCGCTCCGCCCGGTTGGCGAGCAGTTGGGAAAGCAGGCCTTCGCCCGCGCCGAGATCCGCCACGGTGATGGCGGGCACGAGCCGGAGTGCGAGGTGCCCGATCGCTTCCCAGGAACGGCCCGGGCAGTGATTTTTGCCGAGGCGGCCGGCGATCAGATTGAAATATTGTTCTGACAGCTTCCGGCGCTTTTGCAGGACGCGATCGAGATTGCCGTGGTCTTCCGTCGATTCGGGAAGTTCGGTCACCGATTCGCAAGCGGCCTTCAGCAATGCAAGCTGTTTGATGTCGAGCGTGGAGCGGATTGAATAAAACGCCTTTTTGCCCTCCCGGCGGTCATGCACAAAGCCGGCTTGACGCAGCAAGGCGAGTTGCGAAGAGATGCGGGATTGCGCCATTCCGAGGATTTCCTGCAGCTCGGCCACCGAAAGTTCTTCCTTCAACAACAGCGCCAGCACGCGAAGCCGTTCTGATGAACTTATTTA
>JBEHXD010000335.1:0-6318 GCA_048498875.1 Verrucomicrobiota bacterium | reverse complement strand
CCCTCACCCCGCGGGTTGTCATGCGGGTTGCTCACGCTTGCGGGGTGAGGGCACCCCGCCCACATGACAAATCGAGAGACTGCAGTTCGGGAAAAGTCTCAGCCTTTGCGGGTCGCGACCTCGATCACGTCGTGCGGAGCGGCTTCCTTCTGCCCCGAGGAGGTTACGCGCACATAGCGGGCTTTCGCGCGGAGTTCGGTGAGGGTTCTGGCCCCGAGATAACCCATGCCGGACTGCACGCCGCCGATCAGCGTGCCGAGCACGTCGTCGACGGATCCGGAAACTTCCTTGAGCGCCTCGATGCCTTCCGCGGCCACTTTGCGGGTGCTGTCGTTTTTATCGTGTCCGTAGCGTGCAGCGGAGCCGGCTTTCATCGCGGCGTGGCTGCCCATGCCGCGGTATTGTTTGTAGAGTTTGCCGGAAATTTCCATGATTTCGCCCGGGGCTTCGCGACAGCCGGCGAGGAGACCGCCGAGAATCACCGCATCGGAGAGCGTCAGTGCCTTCACAATATCGCCCGACTTGGTGATGCCGCCATCGGCGATCAGCCGGACCCCTTTCTTCGCCGCGCCTTTGCCGGCGACGTGCAAGGCGGTGAGCTGCGGAATGCCGACGCCGGCGACGATGCGGGTCGTGCAAATGGATCCGGGCCCCTGGCCGATCTTGATGGCGTTGGCACCGGCGTCAGCGAGGAATTCCACACCGGAACCGCTGGTCACGTTACCTGCGATGATCGGCAGGTCTTTGAATGCGCCGCGGATTAATTTGACCACGTCGCCGACGCCGGCGGTGTGACCGTGGGCCGTCGAAACCGCCACGACGTCGACCGCTTCATCGACGAGCGCGCCGACGTGGGCGATGATCTTGTCGCGATCGAGTTCGCCACTGGCTTTGCGCATGGGGGAAATCGCCGCCCCGGTGACCAGTCGAAACGCCGAATCGCGTGCGGCCTTGCGGCGCGTCTTGGCCTCGCTGGTGATCCGCTCGACGTCGGAAATGGTGACCAGGCCGCGCAAATGATCCTGATCGTCGACCACGAGGACTTTGTGGATGCCCACGTTTTCCGTGAAAAATTTGTCCGCTTCCTTGATGGGATCGCCGGCCATGTTTTTCTCCAGCACGGTGATCAACTGCTTTCGCGGCGTCATCACCTCGGCGACTTTCTTGGCCTTGTACCGTTCCTTCACGAGATTTCCGGCGAGCAATCCGACCAGCTTGCCTTGGGCGTCGGCGACGGGGAATGTGCGGAAATCAAAACGCTTCTGGTCGATCATCGCGAGCACGTCGCCCACGAGCAGGTCGGGAGAAACGGTCATTGGATCCTGGATCATGCCATGGATGTGGTGTTTGACGCGTGCCACCTCCTTGATCTGGTCCTTGCCGGGCAGGTTGTAGTGGATCAATCCCAGACCGCCGTTGAGCGCCATGGCGATCGCCATGCGGGACTCGGTAACGGTGTCCATGTCCGATGAGATGATCGGAATCTGCAGCGCCAGTCCCTCGGCCAGTTGGGTGGCCATGTCGGCATCCTTCGGAAGGATCTCCGAATGGAGGGTAGCCAGTGACACGTCGTCAAACGTGAGTGCAGTCGGCAGGTTCGCGGCAAAGAAGCGATCGGCAGGCAAATAGAAGTCCGAATCGCTGGCGGGATTGGCAACAGTCTGAGTCATTGTTGCCGTGAACGTAATACTCCCGAATCCGCAAAGCTCAACGAAAAATTCTTTTTCACTGATGAAAGTCGGATGACAGCAAATTTTCGCATCGCGTTTGACCCGCTGCAGGAAAAAGGAACACTTGCCTTTTTCGCGTCCCCGCGAGTCCCAGGATTTGTTTCCGAATGCCCTACCGTTTCAGCTTCAAAAAGTACCGTTTGCCCCTGCGCGTTCCGCTCCGGACGGCGCATGGGGCGTGGGCGGAACGGGAAGGACTGATTGTGCGATTGGAGAACGAGGCCGGGAAGGCGGGCTTCGGTGAAATTGCCCCGATCCCGTGGTTTGGGACGGAAACGATGATTGAAGCGGAGGGGATTCTCCGCCAGTTTGCTGATATGGTTCCGGACGAGTTGCTGGACGAGATCCCCGTGCGTCTTGGGTGCGTGCGCTTTGCGTTGGCGCAGGCGCGCTCGGCGTCCGTGCCCGCCACTCCGTCGAAGTCCCGGTTGCCCGTGGCGGCTCTGTTACCCGCGGGCCGTGAGGTGCTAAGAGTGCTGCCAAAGAAGATCGAAGCGGGTTTTCTGGCGTTCAAATGGAAAGTCGGGGTTGGCGCGGTGGAAGATGAACTGGCGATCCTCGATGATCTGCTGGCCGCAGTACCTGCGCACACGAGGCTGCGGCTCGATGCGAATGGCGCCTGGAATCGCCGTAATGCCGCCCGATGGCTGGCGCGTTGTGCCGATCGTCCCGTTGAATTTATTGAGCAGCCGGTCGCCCCGGCGGAGGAAGATACCTTGCTCGGACTGGCGAACGATTATCCCGTGAAACTGGCGTTGGACGAGTCGGTGGTTCATTTGAGCGATGCGAGACGCTGGCGGGATTTGGGCTGGCCGGGAGTTTTTGTGATCAAGCCGGCGCTGGCAGGTCCGCTGCGCGAAGTAACGGAATGGATTTTGCAGACCGGGGCCGACGTGGTGTTTTCCAGCGCGATCGAGAGCGTGCTGGCGCGGTCCGCGATCCTGTCCGCGGTGCTCGATCAATCGCTGACGCGGAGGGCGCTGGGCTTTGGGGTGGGAGAGGTTTTTGGCGACCGGCGTTGGGATGGTCCATTGATCGGCCCGCTGGTCGATGCGAGTTGCGTGGCGGTCAACCCCGGAGAGGAGTTATGGAACGCGCTGAACTGAGCCGATTGCTCGGCGGGACCAGCGGTCCGGTCGTGGCGCAACCTGCCCGGCGGATTATGATTTCCGAGGCCGAACCGCGGAAATTCATGGCGGCGTTTGCCCAGGCGGTTTCAGGCGAGGCGGAAATTTTTCTCTGCGACCCCAAGTGGGGCGCGGTCGAACGGTCGCAAGTGGATGCGCTGCTGCGCTCGCCGATGCCAGGAGCGCTCGTGTCCACGGCGGGAAAAGGCTGGCTGATGATTCCCACGGGCGGCACGAGCGGGAAGGTGCGTTTTGCACGCCACGATGCGGCCACGCTCGCTGCGGCGGTCCGGGGTTTTGCGCAATACTTTGAACTTTCCCAGGTGAACGCCGCGGGTGTTTTGCCGCTGCATCACGTGAGCGGCTTGATGGCTTGGATGCGGTGCACGCTTACGGGCGGGACGTATCGTCCGCTGGACTGGAAGGCGATTGAGGACGGCGTGTTTCCCTCGCTGCCGGTGAAGGTGCATGGCTGGGTGATTTCGCTGGTGCCCACCCAGCTGGAGCGGTTGTTGCGCAAGGAGGCGGCGATCGAGTGGCTGAAAAAATTCCGGATCATTTTCGTGGGCGGAGGACCGACCTGGTCGGAACTGCTCGACAAGGCCCAGTCGCTCAAATTGCCGCTGTCACTCGGGTATGGCATGACGGAATCTGCCGCGATGCTCGCGGGGTTGCGCCCGGCGGATTTTCTTAAAGGTCAGCGCAGTTGCGGGACGACCATGCCACACGTCACGGCGCAGATCAGCAGTGAGGGCGTGATCTCGATCAACGGCGATTCGCTTTTTCGCGGCTACTATCCGCAGTGGCGCGCGCCCGGGGAATTCGTGACTGAGGATGGCGGCTACCGGGACCGCAATGGTCATTTGTACATTACCGGACGACGCGACACCGTGATCATCAGTGGCGGGGAGAAGGTCGATCCCGCCGCTGTGGAGGAAGTATTGCGCGGCAGTGGCGAGCTGCCGCAGGTGGTGGTGCTGGGCGTGCCCGATGCGGAGTGGGGGCAGGTGGTGATTGCCGTTTATCCCGAAACGCCCGCGCCCAAGCTGAAGAAAGTGGCGGAGGTGATGAACCGCCTGTTGTCGCCGGCCAAACGCCCGAAACTTTTTGTACCGTTGCCACGCTGGCCGGTGAACGAGCAGGGAAAGGTGAATCGCGCCGAGGTGGCGCATCTCGCCGAGCACGCGTTGCGTGCGGGACTGGGCGAGCATCGGGAGTGAAATTTTTTTGCGGTAGGGCGGACTATCCTTAGTCCGCCGTTAGGATGAGCGCAGGAATCGTAGTGTTCGATAGTGACATCGCGGCTGAACGTTCGGCGGATTAGGGATAATCCGCCCTACCATTGTCCGGTGGAGAGACGCTTGCTACGTTGCGATGGTGGCAATCGTCAAAAAAATACGTGTCATTCGCGGATCGTCGATTAGGTTGCAAACGTGAATAAATCGGAAATTGCGAACGTCCTCACCGATATCGGAACTCTGCTCGAGCTCAAGGGGGAGAATCCCTTTAAAACCCGGGCCTATCAATCCGGGGCGCGCGTGATCGAATCGCTCAGCGAGGACGAGATCACCGAGCGGGTGAAGGCGGGCACGCTGGACGAAGTCAAAGGCGTGGGTGAAGCGCTGGCGCAAAAAATTTCCGAACTGCGTACGACTGGACGTTTGGAGTTTTATGAGAAACTCAAGGCCTCGATTCCGGCCGGCTTGGTGGAGATGCTCCAGATTCCAGGAATGGGTCCGAAAAAAATTCGCGCTCTGAACCAGAAACTGGGCGTGGATTCCATCGCGAGTCTTCAGTTGGCGGCGACTGAAGGGAAGATCGCCACACTCGAGGGCTTTGGGGAGAAAACGCAGGAAAAAATCCTCGAGGGCATTCGCAACCGGGAAAAATATGGTCGCCGGCATTTATGGATGGATGCCTGGGAAGTGGCCGAACCCTTGCTCGCAGGACTGCGCAAATTGCCCCAGGTGAAACGCGCCGAACACGCGGGCAGTTTGAGGCGCAAGATGGAGACGGTGGGCGACCTCGATTTTCTGGTGGCGACCGATGATCCGAAGCCCGTGGCGGAATGGTTTGTCAAAGCGCCCGGCGTGCAGGAGGTGACGGCGAATGGTGAAACGAAGGCGAGTGTGCGCCTGACTTCCGGAATTCAGGCTGATCTGCGGCTGGTGCCGCCCGAGCAGTTTGTTTTTGCCCTGCATCATTTCACCGGCTCAAAAGAACACAACGTGCAGATGCGGCAGCGCGCGGTGGCGCAGGGTTTGTCGATGAGCGAATGGGGTTTGGTGCCGGCGGAAGGTGAGGGCACGGCGAAACAGAAAGCCGAGGAGCGAGGCCGGAAGACCGACGTCGAAACGGAGGAGCAGCTCTTTAAAAAACTGGGCCTGGTCTTTGTCCCGCCCGAGTTGCGCGAAGGTTTGGGTGAAATCGAGGCGGCGGAAAAAAATGCCCTGCCTGATCTTGTGCAAGAGGCGGACATTCGCGGGGTGTTTCACAATCACACCACGGCTTCCGACGGTCACAATACGCTCGAGGAAATGACCGCCGCCGCGCAGGCGTTGGGTTTGGACTATCTGGGGATTGCCGATCACTCGAAATCGAGCGTGCAGGCGCGCGGATTGGACGAGGCGCGACTCGCGGACCAGGTGGCGACGATCAAAAAGCTGAACGCCTCCGGAAAATTCAAGACGCACGTTTTCACCGGCTCCGAGTGCGACATTCTGCCCGACGGCCGGTTGGACTTTGCGGATGAGGTGCTGGCGACGCTCGATTACGTCGTGGTGTCGGTGCACTCGGTGTTCAAGCAGTCGACCGAGGACATGACAAAGCGAATCATCCGGGCGATCGAAAATCCGCACACGACCATGCTGGGGCATTTAACCGGACGTCTGCTTTTGCAGCGGGAAGGTTACACGGTGGACGTCGACAGGATTGTCGATGCCGCGATCGCCAACAAGGTGGTCATTGAACTCAATGCCAGCCCGTGGCGTCTGGACATGGACTGGCGGCATTGGCGCAAAGCCGCGGAGCGTGGATTGCTTTGCTCGATCAATCCCGATGCGCACGATGTCGAGGGGCTCGCGCATTTTCGCGCGGGAGTGGGCGCGGCGCGGAAAGCGTGGCTCACGAAGAAAAACATCGTTACGACAAAGCCGCTCGCGGAGATGAAACAGTGGTTGCAGACGCGGAAACGCCCGTAGCAAGAGGTGGAGCCCGGCCTCCGGACGGGCAGGTTATTCGACGAACGTATCCTGTTTACGGGTAGGGCGGATTATCCCTAATCCGCCGTTCAGGACTTCCGTTGCAAATCGAACCGACGGATTCATCCGCCAGTTCGATTTTCTGGCGATTATCCTGACGGCACGTTAAGGATAACGCGCCCTGCCGGTCCCGGCTTAGAAATTCCGCGTGTAGCGGGCGCCTTTCTCATCCTCGAAGGTGAGCGAAGTCGAGGTGATCCC
>JBEHXD010000334.1:0-6320 GCA_048498875.1 Verrucomicrobiota bacterium | reverse complement strand
CGTTCCGGCCGCTCAGCGGGCAGGTTGACGCGTCCACTGACGCAGTGGCGGACGGCTTTCCCGGTTGGTCGTTGCCCGGCCTTGAGCGACTGACTCCGTTGGAACTGAGTTCACGCGAGGCCAGTTTCGCCCGTCAGTTTCCTGGAAAAGTCGCGATGTTCACAGGCGATGGGTACACGTGGATTGTCCGTTGGGTGGCGAAGCCCACGCGAAAACTCCACCCGGCGGCCGATTGTCTGCGTGCGACCGGTTATCAGGTTCACCCGGAGCCCATCTTCGTGAGCGACGACGGCCGGCACTGGGGAACGATCTCGGCGGTGCGCGGCCCGGAAAAGCTCGTCGTGCGCGAGCGGATCATCGACGCCCAGGGTCGCGACTTCACTGACGTGTCGGCGTGGTTTTGGGCGGCGGCGTTGGAACGGAGTCCGGGGCCGTGGTGGTGTTTAACCCGGATTGAATCAATCCACGCGGAAGACTGAAGGTCCGGGGATGCGCCCATCGTCGCATCCACCGGACGTGAATCGTCGGGCCTATTTGGCGAGGGCGGTTTTGAGATAGGGAACCAGCCGTTTGGTGAATTCCACCGAGTCGGGTCCGGACAAATGCGAATACTCGGGGCAGTCGAACATGAGCTCCGGATGATCCGAGAAATAGATACCGGGCGCACCGGTTTCGGCGATGATCCGGGTCCACGGGCCGGCCTTGGGCGTGAGTTTGTCTTCGTGTTCCTTGAGTGGTCCGACCACCGGGAAACGGACAAACACCACCTTGCCACCGCGGGCTTGGATTTTCTTCACCGCGGTGACGGTGTCGGCGAAACGCTTCTCCATCGCCTCGCCCATGAATTTGGCAAACGCCTCCGGCGGCACATAAGGCGGCGGTGGCGGCGGGGTGAAAAGCGGGAGCCAGCCGTTTTTGACGCGGTCCTGCAACAGACCCGGTTTGGCCGCCAGCTCAGCCATGCGCGTCCGGCGGTCCCGTTCGATGGTTTGGAAATAAGGCGGCAGCTTCGGCACATGATAGCTGGCGCGGTTGGGGAGTTCGATGCGGTCGAGCAATTGCTCAAGGGTCAGATCCTCCTGTTTCATGAAAGCAACATGCTCCTCCAAAAGCATGCCAAGATGGTGACTGGCGAGCTGGGCCACGTTGGGGCGTCGGGAACGCTGGCTGTAAAGCTGGATGGCCTTGAGGGAATTGCGATACGGTGGCGCGGGGGGCGGAGCCAGCCACATGAGCGGAATGAGGCTGGCGACCACCGTTCCGTGGAAGTTTTCATCATTGGCCAGATTTTCCAGCACCGGATAGGCACAGCTACCGACGAGTGCGAGTTGAATGGGCCGTTGCCCGAGTCCCTGTTCCACGGCGTCGAGATCCATGTCAAAGAGCGCGCGCGAATCGCCGATGATCACCAGGGAGTCGGGCTTGACCGCGCTGCGCTGATCCACCCAAAGGTCGGGGGTATCGTTGAGGGCGGGAGCATAACCCCAGGTGCGGACGCGGATCTCCCAGGCGACGGTGGCGATTGCGGTCAGAATCAGCGTACCGAGCAGCAGGCCTTTCCACGGCAAGGCCGGGATGGGACGTTCAAAATTGGAAATAGATGAATGCATTGCCGTTTCCTTGAGTGAGAATGATTGCACCGAGCATGAGAGTCCAAAGGGAGAGAACGAGGCCGCGCGGCAGGCGGGCGACCACGGCTTCGAGACTGGTTTCGCGCAGCGACCAGTGGGCGAGCAGAAGACCGAGCGTGACGAGGCCGACCTGAACGATTTCCCGGGTGGAGAAAAGAGTGTCGCCCTGCACCGGAATTGCTCCGGCCATTGCGCCGAGGATGCGGGCGGCGGTGGAAAAATCGGCGGCACGGAAAAAGACCCACGCGATGCAGACCACGGTGTAGGTGAGCAAGCCGATCAGGATTTTTACGGGCAGAGTCTGGGCCCAGGAGGCGTCGCCGAAAACCGCCTTGGCCATGCGTTCGATCACCAGGAAAAAACCGTGGATCAGACCCCACACCACAAAGGTCCAGGCCGCGCCGTGCCAGAGGCCGCCGATGAACATCACGATCATCAGGTTGATCGCGGCGCGAACGGCGCCAGACCGGTTTCCGCCGAGCGGAATGTAGAGGAAGTCGCGCAGGAACGTGGACAACGAGATGTGCCAGCGACGCCAGAAATCCGAAAAGCCGACCGCGGCATAAGGGAAGCGGAAATTGTCCTTGAGATGGAAACCAAGGCAGAGCGCGGCACCAATTGCGCAGGTGGAGTAGCCGGCAAAGTCGAAGAAGATCTGTCCGGCGAAGGCGAAAACCCCGGTCCACGCATCGAGCGTTTGCACCGGACCCTGATTGCTGAACACGGCCTCCGCCGAATGCGCGATCAGCGTGTCGGCCAGCACCACTTTCTCGAACATGCCGAGCGTCATCAGCAGCAGGCCCCAGCCAAACTGTCCGGCGCGGAGCACCGGGGCCGTGACCAGTTGCGGCAGGAAATCCGCGGCGCGCACGATCGGGCCGGCGACCAACTGCGGGAAGAAGGAAACGGCGAGGGTGAAATCGCGCAGCGATTTCGTCGGCTCACACACCCGGCGGTAAACGTCGAGGGTGTAGGAGAGCGAGTGGAACGTATAAAACGAAATGCCGATCGGGAGAAAGAGATCGAGGTGGGGCGGCTGATAGGCGATGCCGGCCCGGGCTAGCAGCCACTGGGTGTTTTCCAGCAGGAAATTCCCATACTTGAAAAATCCCAGCATGCTCAGGTTGGAGGTGACGCTGGCGATCATCCACCATTTGCGGACGGTGGGCGTATTTGATTGGGCGATACGGGAGCCCAGAAAGAAGTCGAGGGCGGTGGTCGCGAACAACAGGAGCGCGAACGGTGGATTCCAGGCTCCGTAGAAAACATAGCTGGCGACCAGCAGGAGATTCTTACGGGCGTTCCACGAACTGATCGTCCAGTACGCGCTCAGGACGAGCGCGAAAAATACGACGAAGGTGAGCGAGTTGAAGAGCATGGTGCGAAGAGGAGGTGCAAAACAAATGTCGGCGGAGAAGAGGGAAATCAATCGCGCCGATCAAGTCTGACGCGGTTAGACCTTCGGCCCAGCGGGTACGCGCAAGGAGCTGGCAATAGGCGGAACGGATTCCACTTCCGGGCGCCGGTTTCGGGCTACCCCCGGTTACTTTATCTGGCGCGCCAAAGCCGGTTTAGTGGCGCCCGGTGGGGACTGGAAACGTATCTCCCGAACAGATTCACCCCGGGGAACTAAGGACGTGCCCAGGCTGGTTGCGGGTGTTTGGTCCTGAGGCGGGAAACCGGATACTTGATTCCGAAATGATAGAGGCCGATCAACACGAGCATGCCCAAAAGCGCATAGACCAGTCCCTCTGCCGTGGTGGGAACCGCCGGTTTGAAAATTGACCAGGTGCCGTGCGCGATCGAGGAATCGAGGTGCCGGAGGAAGACGAATGGGCGGGTCCAGATCGACGCGTTCTGCAGCGCGGTTTGAGCGGATTCCAACGAGTCCACGCGGGTGACCGTGCGCGTCATGACGCCCCCCAGTTTGGCGACGGCGGTGTCCGCATTGGTCGACGTTTGGGCAATGAATCTCTGGAGCGTCAGACCCGATTGGGCGGCGGCCTGTTCAAATTGCATCAACTGGCGGCGTGCCTCATCCAGGTGCCCGCCGAGCCGCTGCATGTATTGTTGCATGAACTCCGGAGCCTGGGAAAATCCGACTGCGCCCACGACGCACAGCATCCGGTCCAGCAGGCCCTCTCCGAAGCCCAGCAATTTTGCGGCGGGTTTCATTGCGAGCAGGTTTGCCGAAGTACTTGGGCGAGGCAAGTACGGGCATCCGGGACGTGGGGAAAGTGCGGGGAGGAAACAGTCATCGGGGTTACCCTCGTCAGACGGCAAAATCGACGGAAAGTTTCCTAAGAAAGTGCTTTCACAGGGATTTGCCGGGTGCCAAAGAACCGTGCCGTGCAACCGGGAAATTTCTGGGGGGAAGGCAGGAAGTCATCGCAGTCATTTGACCTGACGTTTGCGCTCTCGCGTGTTTTCTTCCCGTCATGAAGCTGCTTAATCGAGGACTTGCAGTCGTTTTGCTTTTTGCATCGAGCCTGCAGGGCGCTGCCGAAACAACGCCGGCGGGTGCGCGGGTGCACGCCCTGAAAATCACGATTCTGTCGACGATGCTCGCGGATGGAAGCGAATTGGGCGAATGGGGCTTTGCCGCCCTGGTCGAGGCGGATGGCCACCGCCTGCTTTTTGACACGGGCGCCCACGCCGACGTGGTGTTGAAGAACTGTCGTTCTCTGGGGATCGATCTTACCACAATTCCTGAAGTGATCCTGAGCCACTCGCACTCGGATCACGTGGGTGGGCTGATGACGCTGCGTGAATCAGTCGTCGCAGAGCACAAACCGGCGGCCCTGGCCCGCACTCACGTGGGCGAGGGTATTTTCTATCCCCGACCTTCGTTGGCGCCGCCGGTTGAAACCAATCCGATGATCCTCATCAAGTCGCAGTACGAAGCGACGGGGGGAGTTTTCGAGACGCACGCCAAACCGGCGCAGATTTATCCGGGCATCTGGCTTACGGGTCCCGTGCCCCGGAAATTTCCGGAGCGCAACTGGAGCGGCGACGGAAAAATAAAGACTCCGGCCGGAGTGGGGGAGGACAATTTGCCGGAGGACATGGCCCTCGTTTTTGATACCGACAACGGTCTCGTGGTTCTCACCGGGTGTGCGCACGCGGGAGTGGTCAATATCAGTAATTACGCCCGCACGTTTATCCGTCCCGTCCGGATCCATGCCCTGATTGGAGGCGTCCACCTTTTTGCTGCGTCCGATCAGACGCTCGCGTGGACGGCGAAAAAATTAAACGAGTTTGGCGTGGATAATTTCATCGGCGCGCACTGCACGGGCATTGAGACCGTGTTTCGTTTTCGACGGGACTTGGGCCTTGACCGCGCCCATGCGGTCGTGGGAGCGGTCGGAGCCGGATTTGAACTCGGGAAAGGCATCGATCCGGGGCACATCGCCCAATAACCATGCCGCGGAATTCCAGCGCGTTTTCAAAAAACTGTAGCCGGGGGCGCTGACCCCGGTCCGAGAGAGAAATCCAAAGCCCCGGGGTCAGTGCCCCTGGCTACAGTCGAGTGGTCCGGCTATGCAATTATTCGAAATTTCCTAGCGGCCCAACGCCGCCATCATCGCTTCCGGATAACGCGAACCGGAAATGCTGTCGGGCGGGAAAATGGCGCTGATCTCCGCGCAGTCCACCGAGGACAGGCTGACGTCAAGGGCGCCGAGGTTTTCCGCGAGATACCGGATTCGCTTGGTGCCGGGAATCGGGACGATGTTGGCGTCCTGCGCGAGAACCCACGCGAGGGCGAGTTGTCCCGGCGTGCAATGTTTGGTTTTCGCCATTTCCCCGAGACGGCTGACGACCGCGAGGTTTTTGGCGAAGTTGTCGCCCTGGAAGCGGGGCGAACGCCGGCGGTAATCGTCGGGGGCAAAATCCTCGAATCGTTTCAATTGTCCGGTGAGAAAGCCGCGGCCCAGCGGACTGTACGCGACGAAACCGATGCCCAGTTCGTGGCACAGCGCCAGAATGCCCTCTTCGGCGTCGCGCGTCCAAAGTGAATATTCCATCTGCAGGGCCGTGATCGGATGCACCGCGTGGGCGCGGCGGATGCTCGCGACCCCGGCCTCGGACAAGCCGAGGTAACGAACTTTGCCGGCGCGGACCAGTTCCGCCATGGCGCCCACGGTGTCCTCGATGGGAACGTTGGGATCGACGCGGTGCTGGTAGTAGAGATCGATCACGTCGATGCCCAGCCGCTGCAGGCTGGCATCGCAGGCGGATCGCACATACTCAGGCCGGCCATTGATCGCGCGCGCCGCGGGATTGGCGGGGTCGCGCACAAAACCGAATTTCGTGGCGATCACCACCTGCGACCGGCGCGTGGCCAGCACCTTGCCGATCAGGGTTTCATTGTGGTGCGGGCCGTACATGTCGGCCGTGTCCAGGAAATTGATTCCGCGGTCGATCGCATGATTGAGGGTGGCTAGCGATTCGGCGTCGTTTCTTTCCCCATAAAAATCGGACATTCCCATGCAACCGAGGCCCAGTGCGGAAACGCGCGGACCGTTTTTCCCGAGAGTGCGTTGAACCATCAGACAAAACTATCCAGCGGAGAGAAAAAGTAAATCCGGTGAAATCCCCTAGAGCTGACAATTCGACTGTAGCCGGGGGCGTTGACCCCGGGGCTTTGGATTTCTCTCTCGGACCGGGGTCAACGCCCCCGGCTACAGT
>JBEHXD010000333.1:0-6325 GCA_048498875.1 Verrucomicrobiota bacterium | reverse complement strand
CGGCTCCTGTCCTCGGGAGCGACCAATCCGCTTGTCCTGCACTTGAAAATTATATCTTAATCTCCCGTTCCTCCTGTCCAACCAACGGGGTCCACCTCATTCGCGAAGCTCATGAGGCAGGTTCAAATGCTGTTTCCCGACTCTAAGATTCCGGAAGGCGACGGCGTCTCCTTTCCACCCGGAGAGAAGTGGGATGATAAGATTGGGAAGATCGAAGAGGTTTTTTGGAGTAGATGGCGTTTGGACAAGACGGAGATTCGAAGAAAACTCTATGCCTACATCGCGGAAGAATAAGCCCAACAAGCGGCCCGAGCCAATGTCGGTGCTGCGCATCGCCATGGCTCATCACTGAACGTTGGGCGAAATGAAATGAGCGCGAACGAGTGTTACGCCTATTTTGGTCTCAATGGATTTCCCGGCAGTCCGGACGAAATCTCCGCGAAGCTTGGTCTGGTGCCGACGAAGGTCGCTCTTGCAGGCACGCAGATTGGGCGCTCGGAAAAGAAAAGAGAAGTGAGTCGTTGGAACATCGGGAGCCGCCTACCACGTGATGCTCGAGTGGACTTCGAATCTCACGTAAAAGACGTACTCGACCAGCTCGAACCATGTTTCTCCACCGCAGCTTCACTGAGCAGGCAGCATGATGGTGTCATGGAGCTGGTAGGCTATTTCCATGAGTCTTATCCCGGACTGTGGTTCGGCGCGGCCACGATGCAGCGATTGGCTGCTCTCGGTGTCAGGCTTGACTGCGACTTCTACTATCTGGCGTCAGAAGCACCGGACCAATTCCCCGACCCATCGCGTCCCGCGCGTGGGTCATCCTGAACGCTGGAAGCGATGCCGGGGCCAATCAAAAGGCTGTTCGAGTGGAATCAGGCACAGCGTCACAAAGACGAATCGCACATCCGGGCTGATATCAAGGCGCTCTGGCCGTGGTATCTGCCGATGTGGATCTTTCCCGTCGTGTTCGCGTCAGATTGCTTCCTGAACGGCATGCCGAAAGGAAGAATGATCACACACGGGGCGATTCCGTTCGGATTGTGCGCGCTCATTGCGATGATCCCGACATCGAAGACGCCACTCAGCACGAAGGGCATCCGGGTTGTTTACCACCTGATCCCCTGTTCAGTTTTTCTGCTCGCGTGCATTATTTGGGCATGGATTCACGATACCTACATGAAGTGAAGAAACCCCATCAACTCCCGTCCACTGCCCGGAGTTTCCGACCTGAAGCGTCGGCGAAAAAATGAACCTGCTCACGATGCTTTTGGCCCGGATACTGGCCGGTGAGCCCTATCAACCCGCCACGGGGAAAGACACGCGGATTTGGATTTCCCTGCTGGCTGCCTTTCCGTTTCCCATCGCGGCGGGCATCTTCACCGCTCCCCATATGGAAGACGCATCGTTCTTCCTGATCTGGCTTTCATCGGTGATGGGAGCCCTTGTCCTGCTTGTGATGTGGCGGAATTTCTTCCGCCGGTTTCAGCTTTGGACGCTTGGCGCGATTGCCTTTGCGGGATGGCTGCTGGCGTTTGCGGCCGTCATCCAAATTCGATGAGAAAAGAGTCAATCCGGCCGCCAGTGCCAGCGCGCGAAAACGGGTATGACTGGCATAGGTCTTTTCTCCGCTCGCCCCCAAGCGGCACATCTCCAACGTTAGGCGAATAAAGATGTCTGGTTTCTTCCGTACCGTGCTCGCAGTGCTCGCGGGCTTGCTTGCCATCCTTTTTCTTGGGGTGGGCATCGCCGATGGATTGAAAGGCGATTATCGAATGATTGCCGGTGGCCTGATCTACACCGCCTGGTTTGCTTTTACCTCATGGTCCGCCATCGGACGAATCCGTGAAGCTAAGAACAAGCTCAGAGAAGACCTGGCTGACATCGTGAGCACACTCCAAGCCATGCCCTACGATCAGGCCATCAGCTCCGCCCGCAAAAAGTATATTTTATTCCCTCACGAGCTGGCGCGAAGGAAAGTCCAGCCCACGGCACAAGAAGGGATGGCATTCGAATGGAAGAGTGCTCAATTTCTGGTGGAGCGCGTTGGAACCACCGCTCAGACCAAAGTGACTTTAATCCTGTGAAGAAAACTCCCAACCAAGCGCCCGGGCCGATGCCGCTTGATCGGAACGGCTCAATTTGAACATCAGGCAAAATGAGAGCCTTCGAAATCCATCATAACGGAAGGAAATTGTGGACCGCGGGCATCCCGGAGGCCGGCGTCGTTACCAGTGCTCTCACCTGGGTTACAGGTCCCAATTCCAAAGACGGAGAAGATATGGATCTTCGTGTCGGTGGACTGATCTCGCGGACCAGTACTTTTATCGATTGGACGCACCGGCCATTGAAGAACGGAGACGAATTCGGATCGTTGTTTGCGAAAAGACCAGGGTGTCGAAACCGAAAAAGACCCGAACCGAGTCAGAGGGAACAAGGAAGAAGCATAAACTGGAATATTTGAAACGGCTGTCGAAGGAACTGGGCTATGAAATTCGACGAAAGGAAACCTGACCAACCCCGGAGCCAGCGCCCACCGTTAACGTTCGGCAAAGACAATATGAGAAAACTGATCCTGTTCATTACCGCGGTCATTTCGTTCGCCACCTTACAAGGGGCTGACGCCGGAACAGACAAAACAACATTCTTTGTGTTCGCAAAGATTCAGGACACTGTTCAACCGATTGAGCGTGGTTCGAAGTACGAAGACCCGCTCGACGCAGCCTTGAAAAAGGCAAACCTGGGAGAGGTGACCGGAGGCGGCTCAATGCTGACGAAGGAAAAGCAGATAGACTGGGTTGGGATCGATATTGAACTGGTGAACCTTTCCGCGGCCTTGGATTTCACCAAAAAGAAGCTGCGGGAGCTCGGAGCCCCGAAAGGGTCTGTGCTGGAGTTCCAGAAAGAGGGAAAACAATGTACGGTTTCGATTCATGATCCCTGAAAAGGATTGTTTCAGATCGGAGCTGAAATATCCACCGGTGAGTCGCTCGTGGTTCACGGTCGCCGGCGCAGCTGCAATGGAATCCCACGCTTTGGATACCACCACCCAAATAAAAAAGGCGCCGAACCGGATTCCAGCGCCAGTGTCCGAGCTCCGCACTGCCATGGCGCATCGTTAACGTTCGGGAGAAAAACATGACTATTTCGAGCCCACGTCTGGCCGGATTGATCGCAGGAGTGTTTGCGGTTCGCACATTCGACGTCACGCTGTCGGCCGTCGGCCAATTGGCGCTCCCCGTGGGCGAATTCACCGCCCGCCTGATGGTCGCAGGTCCGCCTCTGATCGGGGCCGTAGGCAGTGGCGCGATCTGCTGGATCTATCTTCGAGAGCGGCAGGCCCGATGGCAGCATATCCTGACGATCGTGCTCCTCAGTCTGACAATTCTGTATGGCGCTCTCCTGGTCGCGACTCCATTGATCGCCACGATGCCCAATGTGGGTGTTTCAGAGACAATGATCGTCAGGGGTACGATTCAGATCGTTTTCGCGGCAGTCGCGATCTGGATTGTTACCGCGTTGCTCAGGAGGAGTGGGAACGGCGAACCGGACCGCGCAGACAACTCCGGGGCTGGCCTTTGACGCTCCACAAGGTGACAGCGCTCAAGATCAATTCGGACTATCATCATGATCTCAACGGCCAATCGAGCCCGTGCGCGCTGATTGCTGCTTACTTATCGGATGTATTGCCATGAGCAACGAATTCAGAGTTCTATCAGCAGCAGTTGGTCGAAGAAAGAAGACATGGACCAGACCAGCCACCAACACCTTTGTCCGGGGTGACAAATCGTTAGGGTGAGTCGGAAAAAATTATCTCGTGGTCAAAGTCCAATCAATGCCACCAAGCAACATGATCCATCGTAAACCCTAACCTGATGAAGACGCTTCTCCTACTCTTTGCATTGGTGGCCGTGAATACGCCGGTGCGAGCCCAAGAGGTCGTCCGACCCGAGGTCGCCCGGGAGTTCGGAAAGCCATTCACGGTGCGCGCCGAGTTCGTGGCCAAGCCACCCACCTATTACGATCAGAATGTCGTTATGGAGCCGTATGCGCTGAAGGTAATTTCAGTGGACGGTCGCGAATTGAAGCAACCGGTGCTGATCGAATATCGCCTGCCGGTTGAAAAAAAGCAACGGATCCAGATTGAGCGTCCGGGGATCGTGCGAACGTTCGAAGCCTACGAGTCGCTGTACCAACCCGCCCTCGCGACACCCTGGCTTCCCGCGGGAGAGCAAGGTCAAGCCTTCGCCTTGGTTCACGTTCTGTATTTACGACTCCCGGAAAAAACGGAGTAGGCAATCGGCAAAGATGAATCACGAAAGCAACAGCCGCAGCCTGGAGAATTACCCACGCGACATCGTCGACCGCGTGATGGAAGAGTATCCCGCCGACGCCATCGGCCAGATTCATTTGTGGTTCAAAGAGCTGGGCTCGGATCGTTTGGCCAGGTGTGCTTTGTTTCTGGCGCGAGGCTCGCTATCGGGATTAAAAGAAGCGGTTGCGCTCGGGATGACTGACTATCGGGATCTGATCGTCGCAGCTGAATACGACCGAAAAGATAATCAGCTTCGGGATTTCAATCAGCCGTTTCCCGATCGGCTTTGAATTTACCCTGCGAATGCTGACATCCGAGACGCCGCGACTGAACCAGAACCACGAGCAGGAAAAAAAACGGACCATGCGCCCCACAAACACGTAGCTTCAAGCCCATCGTATCCGATCTGAAACAGGAGTCATATGCTGTCAAAAATCGCATCCTTCTTTAAAAAGCGCCCGGGGCCGATCGACAATGTCACTCCACGAGTGCAACGACTGTTCGTCCTCGCGCGAAAACAGGCAGACGCGAACCATCACCGGTACGTGGGAACGGAGCACCTGCTACTGGCCCTGATCGAGTTGGGCGAAGGTGTCGGTTATGCGGCGCTGCAGCAGTTAAAGATCAATCCGGCTTTGCTGCGCGAGTCCATCAGGGTGCAAATAAAACCGGGCCCGACCAAACCCACTCCGCCGGCAATTCCCTACACGCCCATGTTCAAGAAAGTCCTGAACATGGGTAACGTCGAAGCGCGTGAGATGGGGAAAAATTATCTGGGAACGGAGCACGTCCTGCTGGGCATGCTCAGAGGCAGTTCGGGGCTGGCAAAAAGGTTTTTGAAAGCCCAAGGCGTAACGCTCGAGTCCGCCCGCGAAGCCGTGAGCGCAGTTTCGCAGTCTGAGGCCTCATCCGATCGTGGCTCATCCTGAATGTTTGGGTGAAAACCATGAGCGAACTACCCGATTCGGTTCACGAAGAAATCAAGCGGCTCTGTGCGATCGGGGATGAGCGTGCCGCAGCCCGGGCTTACTCCGAGGCGATTCCACACTATTGGGCGGCATGGGATCTTCTGCCCGAGCCAAAAACAGAATGGGACGCAGCGACCTGGATTCTGGTTGCGGTCGGCGACGCGAACTTCCTGGGCGGCGATTACGCAGCTGGCCGTGACAATCTTTCCAACGCCATGCGTTGTCCCAGCGCGATGGGAAATCCGTTCATCCATTTTCGTCTGGGGCAATGCCTGTTTGAGTTGGACGACCTGGACCGTTCCGCCGACGAACTCATGCGGGCTTATATGGGCGCAGGCCGGAAGATCTTCGACCAACACGACGCCAAGTATGCCCGGTTCCTGAGCAGCCGGGCGAAGGACACGGATTTGGAAATGCCGGTCAAACGATCGTGGCAATTCTGGAAATGAATCAAAAAAGCCACCCAGTCGCCACCTTCAAGGCCAGGTGCAGCAGTTGCGGTTCAGTTTGCGTGCACCCTTCCCTCGGGGATTTCGCCTATGGTGAGTTTATCTTTTCAGGCGAACGCGGCACCGTTTACGCCGTGTTGTCGACCTTCGAAAATCCAGTTTGGGATTTTCTTCAATCCCTGCCCGACCTTCAAAATGAATCGAGCGCAACCCGCGGCGACCGGTTGCGGACGGCGTGCGCCATTCTCGCCGATCCCGTGAAAGACCAGCGCCTGAAGCCCACGCTCGTTTGCCCCGACTGCGCCGCGAACACCTGGGAATGGGACCTGAGCGATCGCAGGGGGACAATCGACATTCCCTCCGTGACCTTTGCTCGATTCATGGGGGAAGCCCGCGATCGCCGGCAGAACCTCGGCATTGCCGCCCTCAAACAAAATATCTGACGAACAACGATCACGCTCCGTTTTTCAGTGGAATCCATCTCCGGAGATGCGGTTTGTGAAGGATATGTCGCCAACTCGGTTGAGCACACCGGCGCCGTCAGCGTCGACGATGACGATGTGACCGAAGACGGCTGCGCGTTCTTAGTCATGGAG
>JBEHXD010000332.1:0-6326 GCA_048498875.1 Verrucomicrobiota bacterium | reverse complement strand
GAGAGGAATTTCTGCGCGAGGATCGTGCCATCGTAGGTTTCGCGCGGCTCCATGCAGTTGTCGCAGGCGCCGCAGTTGTCCGTCGGAAAATCCTCGCCAAAGTATTCCAGCAATTCCCGCCGCCGGCAGCCCGCGCTTTCAGCGTAATGCATGATCTGGCGGAGCTGGGCCCGGGCGACGTTCTTCTCATGTTCGTTGGTAATTTCCTCGATGAAATGAGTCTGTTTGGCGGCGTCGCCACCGCTGAAGAGAAGCAGGCATTCCCCGGGCAGCCCGTCGCGACCGGCCCGGCCGGTTTCCTGGTAATAGCCTTCGATGTTTTTTGGCAGGTCGTGATGAATGACCCAGCGAACGTTGGGTTTGTTGATGCCCATGCCGAAGGCGATGGTGGCGCAGATGATTTTGACGTCATCGCGCAGGAAAGCCTCCTGGTTGCGGTTGCGCTCCTCGGCGTCGAGGCCGGCGTGATAGGCGCGGGCGGAAAATCCGCGTCCGGCCAGCGCTTCGGCGGTTCGTTCGGTGGTGGCGCGGCTGGCGCAATAGATGATGCCGCTCTCGTCCTCGCGCTTCCGAATGAAATCAATGATCTGCTTCAGCGGCTGATCCTTCGCCAGCACCCGATAAGTGAGGTTGGGCCGGTTGAAACTCGCGACGAACACCGCGGGATCCCGCAGTTGCAGGTGTTGAATGATGTCGGCCCGAACCCGCTCGGTGGCCGTGGCGGTGAGCGCCACGACCGGCACGTCGGGAAGCAGGGTGCGCAACCGGGAAATCTGCCGGTATTCGGGACGGAAGTCGTGGCCCCATTCGGAAACGCAATGAGCCTCATCGATGGCGATGGCCGTGATATTCCACGAGGTCAGGTTCTCCTTCCAGTCGTCGAGCATGAGCCGCTCCGGTGCCACGTAAAGGAGCCGCCATTCACCCCGGTGCAGGCCGCGCAGTCGCGAACGCGCATCATCGGCGCCCAAGGTGGAATTGAGATAGGTTGCGGCCACACCGGCCGCCTGAAGCTGGTCGACCTGATCCTTCATCAGCGCGATCAGCGGCGAGATCACGATGGTCAGGCCGTGGCGGTGCAAAGCCGGCAGCTGAAAGCAGAGGGATTTTCCACCTCCGGTGGGCAGCAGGGCGAAGACGTCGCGCCCGGCGAGCGTCGTGTCGATGATTTCGCGCTGAAGCGGACGAAAGGCGCCGTAGCCGAAGGTGGTTTTGAGGGTGAGTTGCAGGTCGTCCACGTGGAGAAAGCGTGAGTGTTGCGGCCCGCGGGATCAGGTGAATCAGAAAATGCGGAAAACGAAAGCCCGCTGCGCAAAAAAACGTTCAGGGCTTCAATCCCAGCCAGTGTGCGAGCGCATGGACCGCGTCCCGCACCTTGTGTCCGCGGCGAACCGAACGGGAAACCACGGTAAGTTTCGACCGGACGCGGTCGGCTTTCGGATCGACATGGCCGACCAATTCGTGACCGGCAAGAATCGGCAGGGCGTAGTAACCGCGCACTCGCCTGGCGGGCGGCGTGTACACTTCCCAGGTGTAATCGAAATTCCAGACGACAGACGTGACCCGCCGGTCATAAATCAAGGGATCGAGTGGAGCGAGCAGGCGCAGAGGAAGTGGGACGGTTGATTCGATTCCCCCTTCCAAGAGGTGGGCATCCTGGCGCAGGCAGTACAATACCGGGCCTTTTTCGATTTGGACGGCTTGGGCGAGATCCTCCACCAGCGGCAGGTCCTTTTTCTTAAGTGCCACCAGCCGGCGCTGGCGCAGCGACGTTTGCACGATCCAACGATCGGTTTCCTTTCGATCGGGCGGGGAAGCCGAGAGATAATGTCGCGACAGCACGCGATCCGGGAGATCGTAGAGGCGGTGATTGTCCGGAGTACGCCCCGCGATCAGCAGTTCCCCATGGAAAAACAATTTCTGCATGGTCGATTTCACGAGGCGCATTTTCCCCCAGACCTGCCGGGAAGAGCTGCGTTCGTCTTCAAAATGGGCCGAGCGGAGCGGTCCGCGGGCGGAAATTTCGCTGAAAACATGCTTGGCGAGCTCTTTTTCCCGAGGGGTGAGCCGTCCCGACCACGCGCTGTTAAGCCGGGTGCGGGCCTGGTTGGCGGTCAGCAAATGCGGCCAGGCGTCCAACGGGAAACCGACCAGAATCCCCGTGGACGGCAGGTGATGTTCGAAGGCGGTCCGTTGTTTGGCGGAAAGGGGATGCTGCTGGCTGCCGTGCAGGCACCGCATAAAGTCGCCTTCGCGATAGTTAAGTACGCGGTTGCGCAGGATCAGGTCGTGCATCCGCCCGGTGACATTGATGGGATCGATCTGGATGTACCCGTGGTGGTCGAGCGCGGAGGCGATATCCGGAGCGGGTTCATCGAGCAACAGGGTGCGCCGCATGAACCGCCGGGCGGTTTCGCAGGTGATTTTCAAGGGGGCCGGCATTACGTAACACACCGGTTATTCCGGATACACCGGTCGTCCACTCAAAAATTAAGCGGGGGCTGCCTTGGGGCCGGAGGGGTGCCGATCGATGGATTGAGTGATATTTCCCGTCATACATCGCCCGGTGCTTGCCGCCGGCGAAAATCTTCGCAAGGATGAGAGATGTGAGAATCGTAATCGTCGAGGATCACGCGATGTTTCGCGAGGTGTTGCGCAAAGTTTGCGGACGTGATCTTCGTCATGAAATTGTAGGAGAGGCATCGGATGGACAGGGCGCGGTGAAGCTCGTGCTCGAGACTTCGCCGGATCTGGTGCTGCTCGATTTGCATTTGCCGAAGCTGGACGGGTTCGGGGTGGTGGAAGCCATCCGGCAGGCCTCGCCCAACATCCGGATTCTGGTGCTTTCATCGCACTGCGATGATTACACGGTCTTCCGGGCCGAGAAGGCCCGGGTCAACGGCTTTGTCGACAAAAACACCAACACGGTGGCGGTGTTGAAAAAAGCGATCGCGACCGTGGCCGACGGCATGAACTATTTCTCACCGGAATTTCTCCGGCTGAAGGCGGCGCGTCACGACGATCCGCATTCCTTCGACAAGCTCCTCACCGACCGGGAACGCGGCATACTGGCGTTGATCGGCGAGCCGTTTCAGGATTGGGAAATCGCGATGAAGCTGGATGTTTCCGAGCAAACGGTGGAAAAGCACCGCTTCAATATCATGAAGAAGCTCGGCCTCAAAAGCACGATTGAGGTCGTGCGTTACGCCCGCGACCACGGGTTCACGCTGGCCGCTCTGCGCCGGGATGACGGCGGACTAATGCCGTAAGCGTTTCGATTTCGCGCTTCACCTTCACCAGCAGGCTGCCGAAGGCGTCGCGATCGTGGGCGTTGGCGGCGGTTTGCAAGCTGGAGGCGGCGGTGGCGAGCGAGGCACTTCCCACCAGGCGGGCGTGCGAAATGACGCCGTGCGCGGCTTCGCCGAGCATCTTGAAGTCGACCTCCCGCGCGGCCTGGTCGAGTTGTTTTTCCGCTTCACCCAGGGCGGTGAGGAAAAGCTCGATCTGCCGGTTCAGGCCCTGACCGCTGCCGTCGGAAATATATTCCAGCAACGATACGTCGATGGTCGACGCCACCGCATCGGTCGCCACGTGCATCGAAGCCGCGGCGAGATGACGGCGTCCGGCGGCGGTGAGCACGCGGCGCAGTTTTTGCGGAGTGAGCGGTTTGCCAACGAAGGCGTCCATTCCCGCATTCAAGCAAAGCGCACGATCCTCCAGAGTGCAATACGCCGTGACGGCCAGGATGATGGTCCGGGGTCCATTGGCCTCCAGGGCGCGGATACGGCGCGCGACTTCGGTGCCGTCCATGTCGGGCAGATTGCGATCGAGAAGGATGAGATTGTGGCGCTTCTCGGCAAAAAGCTTGAGGGCCTCCGCGCCACTGCAAGCGCGTTCGCAGGAGAGACCGAACTTGCTCAGCACGGCGGCGGCGGCCATCGCATTGTAGCTGGTGTCTTCCACGAGCAGCACGTTGCAGTTCGGCAGAATTGGAACCGCCATCGGCTTCGCGGGTGCGTCGGGGGCCGGGGTGGGGAAAATGTCGAGGGGAAGTCTCAGGTAGAAGCGGGCACCGTGACCGGGATGGCTGCGCACTCCGACCGAACCCGACATCAGTCCGGCGAGCAAACGGCAGGACGCCAGACCCAGGCCGGTGCCGGTGATTTCCCTGGATTGGGAATCGGTAAGGCGGGTGAATTTCGTGAACAGCCGACGCTGGCCTTCCTCGCTGATGCCGGGGCCCTGGTCGCTGACGGAAAATTCGATTTCCTCCGAGGCATCCGCAGGAATGGAAACGCTCAACTTGATCGGGCCGCCGGCGTACTTGAGCGCATTGCTGACGAAATTGACCAGGATCTGTTGAATTCTACCCGCATCGCCGACGTAGGTGGTGGGCAAATTGGGATCGGTTTCCACGCTGAGCACACCGCCGCTGGAAATGGCCTCCATCTTGAACATCATCGTGATCGCCTTGAGCAACTCCGCGGGCGCAAACGGCGCGGGACGCAGTTCGATCTTGCCCGCTTCGATGGTTGAGAAGTCGAGCACGTCGTCGACGAGCGTCGACAGGTAGGTCGTGCACTCGCGCAGGGTGGAGACGAGTTCACGCTGTTTGACATCGAGCCAGGTGTCTTCCAGCGCGAGCGCCAGTCCCACGATGCCGTTGAGCGGATTGCGGATATCGTGGCTCATGTTGGCCACGAACTGAGTCTTGGCTGCGCTGGCCTTTTCGAGCTGTTCGGTACGTTCGAGAACTTTGCGTTCAAGCTCCACGTTGCGCTGTTTGAGCAACTGTACGCGCCACCGATAAACCCCGTACGCGGTGGGAATCAGGACGAGAAACGCCCCGAGGAAAGCGCCGCCGGTCCGCCACCACGGCGGAAGAATTTCGAAAGTGCTCACCGTTTCCGGGCCGGCGATTCCTGTTTCCGCCACCGCCCGGACGCGGAAGGTGTAGTGGCCCTCGCGCAGAGCGGTCAGTTCCCGTTTCGCCGATGCATCGGCCGGTTTCCACTGGTGATCGATGCCGTCGAGCATGGTTTCCAGATGCAGTGCCGGACGCCGCGCGAATTCCGGCGCGGCAAATTCGAAGACCAGATTGCGCGTCGAATAGGGCAGGGAATGGGTGATGCTGGCGGGTTCTTCAGAGGCGCCGGTACGGGCCCAGGAATGCAAAATGGGCGCATGGGGAATCGGGGTGAGCGGCCCGTGCTCAACCACATTTCGGAGCAGGCCGGTGGTGCCGCCGATCCAAAGTGTGGTGGCGCCGCCGGCGTCGGATTCCACAAAAATCGATACGGGCGTTCCGATCGTCCAGAGACTTTCCACCGAATGGGGTTGCCACACCGCGTGGTTTCCCTCGATCGCAATGCGTGCCACCGAGGCGGAACGGTTTTCGGTGGAGGGATAAACCAGCCAGAAAGAGCCATCGGCGTTTTGATTGGAGACCGAGTTTACGTTCCAAGCGGGACATTTCTCCACGGGAATAAAACGGCTGGTGCCGTGGTTCAGAAACCATCCTCCCGATGCGGTGATGACGAGTACCCTGCCATCCTGGGTGGCGACGGTGCGTGATATCCCGACGGAATCAGGCAGGCCGTACTCTGCTCCGGCAGGAGCGGCTTCGACAGGGCCGCTGGCGTTCGGAGTGGCCATCCACGTTGCGCGCATGGCGGTTCCCAGCCACAGACGTCCGTCGTCGTCCTCCGCGATCTGGTTCACGATATCGGGCAGGTGGTGAACGAGCAGCTGTGAATTTCCATTCTGATCAACGAGGAAAATCGAATAGCCGTCGGAAACGAGAAACTTGTCGGGATTCAGCCGGGACGGCATGACGACAAAGGCATTTTGCCGAACCGTCATGAACGTGGTTGCCTTGCCATCGGAAATTTTTTTGACGCCATTGGATACCCCCACAAACAGGCCGTTCGGCGTGGCATGGAGATCGCTGACGTTCACCGGCGACCAGTCGTAGCGATGGAAGGTCCCGGTGACCGGATCGAGTGCGGAAAGGCTGTTGAGCGTGGCGACGTGGATACGGCCTTCGCTGCGCGTGATGTAGTTGACCGGTTGATTGCGGATTTCCTCGGGAAGGGTGAAAGCGACCGAGGTCGGTTTGAGCGTGAGCCGGCAAATCTGCGAGTCGAACGTGACCCAGAAGTTTTGCTCGCGATCAACAAACAGGGATGAAACGGAATCCGCCGGCAGTCCATCCTGCTGTCCCAATATCTGGGTCAACGTGCCGTCGACAGGATCGAGCAGGCCGATGCCGCCGAGCTGGGTTCCGAGGGCGACCCGCCCATCGGGCAGTTTGGTGGCACTCGTGA
>JBEHXD010000331.1:0-6331 GCA_048498875.1 Verrucomicrobiota bacterium | reverse complement strand
GCAAAATCACGCGAAAGCGAAAGTCCTCGCCGAAACCCTCGACGAAGCCAACGGCAAGTTCCTCGAGAACGACAAGTCCCCCGCCCGCAAAGTCGGCGCTGGCATCGACAACCGCGGCAGCCATTTCTACCTGTGCCTTTACTGGGCCCAAGCGCTCGCCTCCCAGACCCAAGACCCCGAACTCCAGACCCTTTTCCGCCCCCTGGCGGAAAAACTCACCACCGCCGAGAAGCAGATCGTCACCGAGCTGGTGGCCGTTCAAGGCAAGCCCGCCGACATCGGCGGCTACTACAAGCCGGATGACAAGCTCGCGTCAGCGGCCCTGCGCCCGTCGGCTACACTTAACGACATTCTGGCGAGGGTGTAAGATTATAGGGCTTATAGATCAGGTCGTATAGGACCCATGTCCGCCTTCTCCTGTCTATGAATCTTCGTCTGGGCATTCGACGGAGCGGCCAATAGCGGCCCTGGTTTGATCGTGCCGGCCATGGCCACCAAACACCGCCTTGACCCAGCCTGGATGCGGGCGATGCTGTATCCGTGAAAGCCAACCTGAAAGTCAAAGCGACCAAGCGGCCCTCCGGGCCCAAGCCAGCCAAGCTGGCCAATGGCAGAAAGTCGCGACTGCGGGCTGGATTTGCACCGGAACTCTGCGGAATCGTAACGGGCCCAACTGACCTTTCCCTGCGGGAAGGCTTTGGGCGTGGCTGATCCCAGGTATATCCTCGATACGGGCCCCTTGGTGGCTTTCACCACCGCCTCGGATATCCACCACGCATGGGCCAAGTCCGTCTTGGATTCACTTGGTGGCGCCCCCGTCACCTGCGAGATCGTGCTAGCCGAAGCAACCTACCTGTTACGCCATTCCCAACGTGCCGTTGACCTGATTCTAGCCCTGCCTGAACAGGGCCGCATCGTCGTCGAGCCTGTTCTCGCCCACGAATCCAGCACCGTGCGCAACGCCGTGGCAAAATACTGGCCGGCCATGGACGTGGCAGACGGTTGCGTCCTTCAACTGGCCGAGCGCTATCCGCGGGCGCGCATCCTCACCACTGATCTCCGCGATTTTCGTGTCTATCGTCGCAGAAATGGACAATTTCTGAATCTGATCCATCCGTGACAATTTGCGATATGCGCGGCCCAAAGCTCCCATCGTGAAACCCAAAGTCCTCAAGACCGACCCAACCGGATACACCACGTCTTCGCTTTTGCCCTGTTGTGGAGCCCCGAAAGGCGACTTGAGCAGAAGACTGCTCAACGCAGCTGCGTTTATGAACACCACACCTTCCAGTGAGATCAGTTGCTCGTCCACGACAGAAAATCTGCGGCTGGCTGAGGAATTGGATGATTCGCTCGCGGCCGCTCCCGACCAGTTGCCGGTTCCCGAATGGCACAAGCCTTTGCTCGACGCTGCCCAAAGAGCTTACGAGACCAGCCCCGACGCCGGTTCCCCGTGGCCTGACGTCAAAGCCCGCATCACCAGCAAGCGGTGATGGAATATTTCGATGGCTGTGTCGGCGACGGCCAGCTGGAGCTTGAGGGGATCCAGTGTTCGGACTTGATGGAATCTGCCAATGTCGTCGCTCTCCGAAACAGTCCGCCACCCCGCCTCCGCCGAAGATCTCGCCGCGCTGCGCGCGTTGTTCGCGGAATACGCCGCCTCCCTGCCCATCAAGCTCGACTACCAGGGCTTCGCGGCGGAGTTGGCGGGATTGCCGGCAGCGTATGCGATGCCGCGAGGGAGGCTGTGGCTGGCGCTGGTCAATGGCCAACCGGCGGGCTGCGTCGCGTTACGGCCCTTCGATGATCGGGCCTGCGAGATGAAGCGGCTCTTTGTCCGGCCGGCGCACCAGGGCCGCGGTCTGGGGCGGCGGTTGGCGGAACAAGTCATCACCGACGCTCGCGCCATCGGCTACTCTTCCATGTTGCTCGATACGCTCGATACCATGGAGGGCGCGTTACGTTTGTACGATTCGCTGGGGTTTGTCCGCCGCGACCCCTACTACTCCACGCCGATCGGGAACACGGTGTTTATGGAGCTTAAACTCTGATTTGCGCAACGACGGCGCGCGACTT
The DNA here is from genome assembly GCA_048498875.1 of Verrucomicrobiota bacterium. Lineage (GTDB taxonomy): Bacteria > Verrucomicrobiota > Verrucomicrobiia > Opitutales > Opitutaceae > Lacunisphaera. The sequence continues at coordinate 4,255 of JBEHXD010000331.1, read as the reverse complement.
TGTTGGGCCGGTGCGAATCCTACCCCTGCTGAAGCTCATCGCCCTCGCCTCGCTCGCCGCCACGTCGCTCTTTGCCGTCGCGGAGCCGTTTGTTCCCTCGGGACCGATCATTCCCATCTGGCCGGGCGTGGCGCCGGGCTCGGAAGGCAAGACCGCGCCCGAGCGCTGGATTGAGGGTGCCACGCCGGATATTTTTCATCGCGTCACCGACATTCACGTTCCCTCGCTGACAATCTATCTCCCGCCGAAGGACAAAGCCACCGGTACCGCGGTCATCATCGCGCTCGGCGGCGGCCACCGCTACCTGGTCGTCGACCTGGAGGGCGAACTGGTCGCCAAGAAGCTCAACGCCATGGGCATCGCGGTGTTCGTGTTGCGCAACCGCCTCGCCGCCGCGGAAGGCTCCACCTACAAGGTCGAGGTCGAATCGCTGGCCGACCTCCAGCAGGCGATCCGGGTCGTCCGCAGCCGCGCTGGCGAATGGGGCGTCAACCCGGCGCGCGTGGGTATCATGGGCTTCTCGGCCGGTGGCCATCTGGCGGCACTGGCGGCCAACAAGTTCGAACCCACCACGCGGCCTGACTTCGCCGTACTCGCCTATCCGGGCCGGGGCGCCACGAGCATCCCGCTGGCAAAGGATGGTCCCCCGACCTTTCTGTTCGTGGCCACTGACGACGACCTCGCGCCGGTCGCAGGTGAATATTACTTCGCGGCGCGCAAGGCCGGGATCAACGCCGAGCTCCACGTCTTCCGCCGCGGCGGCCACGGCGTCGGCGCCACCGGGCGCAACACCCCCGGCTTCGACAAACTCGGCATCGCCCAATGGCCGGAACTATTCCGTGTGTGGCTGACCGATCTGGGCATGCTGTCCGAGGTCGCGAACCACGGAAATTCCAACCGCTAATTGGCGCTAATCTTCGCTAATTTCTGAAACAAACCAACCACGGCCTTTTTAACCACGGACTACACCGATTGCACTGATTGATCCGAAAACCGCCCGATCCATCCGTGTTATCCGTGTAATCCGTCACTACTGTCCGGCAGTATAAGCTTTCACGAGAACAGATTAGGAGCGTCGTTTTCATGAATGGCGGGCGCGCAGTCGACGGAGGGCCGGGCAAAGAGTTCCGGCAGAGATGTTTTCTCGAATGGAGTGACGCTGATTACCTGCAAGATTTCGTGCAAACTGGGTTCGAGCTTCCAAGTCTTTTTCAAAATCGCCACGAGGAGATAAGTGCTCACCGCCGTCCAGATTTGGATGCGCACGGCGTTGGCGGAATTGCCGATAAAATGACGGATGCACAGATGCTGTTTGATCCAGCGGAAGAACAGCTCGATTTGCCAGCGTGCTCGATACAGCTCGGTGATCTGCAAGGCTTGGGCGCTGAACAAATTGGTGAGGAAGACCAGCGAGCGAGCATGCGTGGCATCGTGGTAGGCGATCCGGCGCAACGGGGCCGCGTAACGCAACCGCGAAGAGCGGTTGCGCAGTTGGATCGTTTGATCGCAGCGCAAACCCGTAGTGCCATCGACCGCGCGACGTTCCGCCACGGAATAATCCAGAGCCCGTTTGCCGCGGATGACGAAGAAGGCGCCCGCCGCAGTGAAGCGCATCAAGCGCTTGAAGTCGGTGTAGCCACGATCGAGCACATAGATTGCGCCGGCTTCGATGGGCAGCGCGTCGAGCATCAGCATCTCGTTTACCGTGGCCTTCGTCAGAGCGAGAAAGGTGGGGATCGACCCTCGCAGGTCCAGCAACGTATGCAGCTTGATGGCCGACTCGCGCAGACGAAAGTGGGCCCAAGGAAACAAAGTCAGGCTCAAATCGATGACCGTCGCATCGAACGCATAGATGGTTTGTTCGAGTTCCACCGCGAACGGATCGTTCACGTAGAGTTGCCGGGCTCGCCGGATCAATGCCTGCGCCCAGTCGGCATAGATCCGCCAGTCGCGTCGTTCGTTGGCGTCGGCCAGGGTGCTGCGCAGCACTGGACTGCGAAAGCCCATCTGGTAAAGCAACTCGGAGCGCGAACCCAGAGCCGACACCAAATCCCGCAAGCTCTCGCGGTGGGTCAACTGCGCAAAGGCCATCGCCAGCCACTGGTCGTGACACGAAAAACTCTTCACCTGCACGTCGCCGCCGTAACGCTCCACGCAGCGACGGAAAATCTCCCGATGCCCAAGCGACATGACTTGCGCAAACACAGTAGAGTTGGCCATGGCCCCATTTTACCCCCTCGCACCACGCCACAAGAGGCCGTGCGCGCGCAAAATGCGTCACACCCCAAAATCGCCCGAGGAAACTCATATCATGAAAGTTACGCAACTCCACGGCTCGGCGTTCCGGACAGTAGTGACGGATTACACCGATGACACGGGATCGCCCATACCAAAGGCGTGGTTTTCAATCCGTGGAATCAGTGTAATCCGTGATCACTCCGACCTTTGTGTCTTTGTGCCTTTGTGGTCAATTAACTCCTTCGTTCCCTCCGTTGCCTCCTGTGAAAACGGCTTGAGCTGCAACCGGCGGAGAGAGCACCACCGCTTGTCAGGAAAATCCCTGTGAACAAATTTAGGCGCACTGCCGGTCCGGGCGGAGGTCCAGAGAGAAGCCCCTCTCTACATGATTACCTCCGACCAGGAAGTGCCCGGTGAAGCATTGCCCGAACGCCAGCGCGCCTTTCTCGACCGCCTCCGCCAGCACGACAAACGCGTCAAAGTCGTGCGCATCGGCGACAAGCTGACCTTCCACGGCCCCGTCATCGGTGACGGCCCCATGCCGGACAGCACGCCGGCGGCCGACATTTCCGACGAGGAAGAGGAACCGGGGCCGAGCCCATGAGCGCCGAAGCAGCGCTTCGGTTCCGCGGCCGGGACTGGGCGGGCGTCAAATGGCGCTTGTCCCACCACTATGCCCAGCTCACGGAGGAAGATTTGGACTATATCTCCGGCGAGGAAGTCGCTCTCGTCGCCCGCATCCTCGGCCGCACGATGGAAACCCCCGAAAACCTCGAACGCTTCCTCCGCGACGAGTGCAAGTGCGTCAGCCCACCGGGCTGAGGACCACAGACAACTGGCCACTGACTTCGAGCCATTAACCACAGAGGCACGGAGACACAAAGTTTCTTAACCACGGATTACACGGATTGATCCCCCAAGCCTTGAATCGATCATCCGTGGTATCCGTGTAATCCGTGGTAAAACTGCTTTTCTTCGTGCCTTTGTGGTTCAAATTCCCAACCCAATTTTTTCACAGGAGGTAACGAAGCTAACAGAGAGGTTTTGAATCCACCGGTCGGGAAGGTCTGGTGTTTCTACTCCGTTTCCTCCGTTACCTCCTGTGAAAAGTCCGGGTTCGGTCTTCTGCCGCTGATTCATTCCGTGTGATCGGTGTAATCCGTGGTCAAAAGCTGCCTCGGTGACTTCTCTGTGCCTCTGTGGTTCAAACCTCAGCACTCCACAGGTTGCGCTCGGTCGGAAGACATGAATGACTGGAGGGATGTCGCGTCAGCCGTCCGAACGCCTGGTCCTCCTGGTCCTCGCCGCCATCCAGTTCACCCACATCATGGACTTCATGGTCATGATGCCGCTTGCGCCGCAGCTGATGCGCGAGCTGGACCTGGGCGCCGGACAATTCAGCTCGCTGGTCGCCGCCTACTCGATCGCCGCGGGCGTCGTCGGCCTGCTGAGCGCGCCCTTCATCGACCGCTTTGACCGCCGCACGCTCCTGCTGTGGGCGTATGCCGGCTTCACCGTTGCCACGCTGCTCTGCGGCCTCGCGACCAATGCGCACACCCTGCTGATCGCCCGCGCCATCGGCGGCGCGTTTGGCGGCGTCTCCGGTTCCCTCTGCCTCGCGATCGTCAGCGATATCGTGCCGCCCGAGCGCCGGGCCGCGGGCATCGGCATTGTCATGACCGCCTTCGCCTTCGCGGCGGCGATCGGCGTGCCCGTCGGGCTGCAACTCGCACACCTGTGGGGCTGGCGCATGCCCTTCCTCGCAGTCGCAGGGGTCGGCTTGATGGTGTGGGGACTTATTTTTTATGTGGTGCCACCCGTGCGCGGACACCTCCAAACCGGGGCCAACAAGGGCGCCGCGTGCCGGGAACTGCTGCGCGACCGCACCGCCGGCCGCGGGCTCGTCTTCATGGTGTCGATGGTGATCGGACACTTCAGCATCATCCCGCTGCTGTCGCCGCACCTCGTGGGCGACCTCGCGCTACCGGAGAAGGATCTCTTCCTCGTCTACCTGATC
>JBEHXD010000330.1:0-6343 GCA_048498875.1 Verrucomicrobiota bacterium | reverse complement strand
CCTGCAGCGAAACACCTAACATCACGACGCCTTCGATTCCTCGTTCTACGCAAGATTGAAGAGATCCTTGCATTCATGGCGTGACAAACATAGTCGATTTCAGGAGGAAGTGGCGGCGTTCTCTCGCTGGGACTACGACCTAGTGACTTGTACGCTTACCTTGTCAGAAGATGGCCGGAGTAGAATTCTGGAGTTTGATCCGATCGCAACCTACGTCCGTAATGCGAAGGAGTGGCTTTGGGTCTGGGCGAACGATTCGTTTCCTGAACCTGCGCGAAACCTTTCAGACCGTTTGCGTGAGCTTTATCCGGCTACCCAGTATCGTATCTTCGATCAGGCAGGGTTTAAAGTCACCGAACACGAGTTGGATGAGCTTTGTGCTCTTGCGGTTGATCATCTCGACGCAAGCGGGCTCTTCCGAGTGAATCACGATGAAACGACACTCCTTCTGGCTGTTCGGATGGAAGACAAAAAGGCGAACAAAACACCAAAGATAACGACCGGGATATCCCCTCCCGGTCGTCTCTGAGCTCTGATGATCGGCGGAAGAAAGATATGAAAAAACTATCCGTGTTTTTCTTGTTTTTGGCGGCATCCTCGATTTTTGCCGCAAGCGCGAAGATCTCCGACGTCGTGCTTTACCAGCCAGATACCGTTATGAAAGAGCGAGTCGGGAATGTAGCTCCGCTCGCAGCCTACATCCAAAAGATCGAAGTCGCGTGTGCGGCAGCCTTCACTTCAGAAGCAAGTGAGGGTATTGATGTCGTAGTCGTTGTGAAGCCAAACAGACAGGCCCGTGTTTGGTTCGTTTCATCGCTCGCGAAGATGCCAGATCGGGCAAAGCTGAAAGCGGAGATCGAAGCCATAGAGGCTCCTGCGGTAAGAAGCGGCCCGGTTGTCTTCGCGCTCCGGTACGACCTTAATGGTTTCACGCATCGTGCCCCCGAAGGTGGAAATTTTTCGCCACCGATTCCAGCTGAGTGGAGGGAGAAAACGAAAGACGTTAAAGAGGCGTTAATGATTCCGGATGGATTCATTCCCTATGTCTGGCCCGATTAAGAGAAAGCCGATCAAGTGTGCACTGAAACGTTGGCCGGAACAATGAAACCATCCATTCGCACACGCATCATGATGAAACTGGAAGCGTCCGGTGGACGGCACGGGCCATTCAATGAAGGCTACTGTCCTCACTTGGTCATCGTAGGAAAGAAAGACTGGCTCGGTATCAGAGTGGTACGTTGCCCGGAGTTTGTGCATCTCGGTGAAGAGAAGGAAATCGAGTTTGAGCTGATGTATTCACCGGGGCTCGACTACCGGGACTTAGTCGCCGGTGTTTCGTTCGCAATACACGAAGGCTCCAAGGTTGTTGGCACTGGCGTTGTACTCGCATGAAAAAGAGGGGCCAATACAACCGGTACAGGCAACTCCGGCGCTGCGCCCCTTCGTGTCTGAGCTGAGACGTTAAGCGAGATGGCTAAGGACGCATACCTGAGTGGAGAACTCCGGGAGTGGCCGGATAAGCAACGGATGGTGTCTATTCTGAGAGCTGCCGGACTACGCTTTACCGTAGGGCGATATTCCATCCGTTTTGATGATCTCACTGATTTTATCTTCCAGGAATACGGGGGCGATCTGGGCAAACCTCGGATTGAGGCGAATGGAAATACACCAGATCTCCTGCAACAAGAGGCCTCTCGCGTTTCTGCGGCCCTCGCCGCTGCCAGGATCGCCCATCGCTTTGAGATCTACAGCGACAGAGGCGAGATGCTCCATTACCTTCACTATGACTGGCCCCTCGATCTCAAGGACTAACCGGCTGCCAGTGCCGATGTCGGTACTGCGCACCACATTGGCACATCGCTGGTGATCGGCAAAAATGAATGCGTCTGGCTTTAGTTGGTTTCCCCCGCTGGGAGGCGAAGAACGGGCATTGGTTTTCATCGATGCCAAGCTTGGTCATTTGGTGAATCTAGACGGAAGTTCACCGGGCGATCCGAGCAAAGAAGGATTTTGTCGATCATTCGCGTCACGTGCAGATGCACTTCAGTGGGCCAATGCACACCGCCCCACTCGCGAAGTGATTTGTCTTTTATATGATAAGGAAAAGAGAGAAGAGTTCGTGCCGTTAATCGATTGTGCTTTGGGCAACCATTCCATGAAGGAGCCGATCCAATCGCCACAGACGATGAGCGGAGCTTCGCTCATCGTGTCTGAGCTGAGATGTTCGGTGAAGAAAATGAAATTTCCTGTTGAAACGACAATTTGCAGCAAGCAGAAGCACGAAGCCTTTGCTGACGCGCTTAGACGCGCACTCACCGAACGTAAGCTGGAGCCTTTCACCTTGAGCGCGAATTCCACTGGGCTTGAAGTAGAAGTCCCGTCAGTCCGAAGGCGAAGAGCCGGCTGGCGCCTGCGGATCAAAATCAAAGAAGAAGGCGAAGGGCTTTTGATTCGCTACTCCGTGTTGCCGGTGTGGCTTGAGTTATTCGCGCATGCGTTTGTTGTGGCCCTTTGCGTCTTGGCTGGATTGACCGACGGGTTTCAGTTTTCCGGAGTAGTTTGGCGCTGGCCGCTTTACGCCGCGCTGGTCATTTTCGCTCTAATGGCGGGTGACAATCTTTATTCGCACGTTCGACATCCGGATATCGACCGACTTATTGAGTCCGCGATGCAGGTAGAAAAGCCCAACCAATCTTCAGATCCAATGCCGCTAAAGCGGCATGGCTCAGCTTGAACGTTTGGCGGAAGAATGTCTTCGCTATCAAAATTCATTGGCCGGCATTCCAAGCCACTTCCGGAGCTCGACGTGGCCCATCCGCTTATCCACGAGTTGAGCGCGGCTCTTCGCACACTGGATGCGATGCCGCTCACTTCGAAGGCAGAAGTGGCGAGCTGGTACGTCGCATCGGCGGGATTTCAGGAGAGGCTTCATTCCGAGTGGGCAGGTGTCTATAATTCCCTTCCTCACGAGTTGGAGCATTACCTGGTCGATGCTGACATCCGGGCGAAAGATGCCGGTTATGCCAATTATCAGCGGAAAATTTTGGCGGCCCTTTTGACTCCTGAAGACCCAATCCAATCATCTCAACCAGCGCCCTGAAGGTGTGGTTGAACTCTAGCGTTTGGCATAAAATGAAACTCGCGTTGCTATTCCTGCTTTCAGCCGCCGCTTCCTTCGCCGCCGCAGCAAAATTTGAGACCGCTGGCTTCGTTATCCTGATTGATGACCGGAGTGCAGAGTACTCGATTGGCAGCGATGACGTGACGTATTTTGGCAGCAGCAAGAAGACCGGAAAATCGATCATGCTGATTGGTTCGACGGTTCATTCGTACGGACCAGACGGCATCACCCCCACGCAGTTTCAAGGTTACCACTTCAAGAATGGCTCCATCGAATATTTTGTCAGTGAGCATGGATATTTGGAGGTGACGAAGGGCGGGAAAGTTTTGGTTTTTGAGAGGGGCCAATGGGACTGGGAGAAAAAATCGCCACGAGAACCAACGCGTTCCTTGCGGGAATGAGCTGAGACGTCGGCCCAAAAATCTTCTTTATGTTTCCCGATAGCCCCACCTTCGCCTGCTTAGCCATCCTGACTCTCTCCATGGGATATCTATTGCCGGTGGTGTGTTGCTGGTTGGTCTTCAAAGGAAAAAAGACGGCTGCCTTGGTTGCTTTATTTCCTGCCACATGTGCCGCGATCGTACTGTTTCAGTACCATGCAGGCCCCATTCTGCTTTATTGGTCGTTAGCTGTGCTCATTTTGGTCCTCACTATACGAAAGAAGTCCAGCCAAGTGCCGCAGACCAATTGTGAAGAAGCCGAACAAGATCCCCGGGCAACGACCGGGAACTCCGGTCCTGATCGTGTCTGAGTTGAGCCGGTTGGCGGAAAAGGAAATCCATGTTTAAGTGCGACCTATGTAAAAAGGAAAACCCCGATACGGAAGCGGGGGTTGTCGGCTGGCTGGCGAAGATTTGCTGGTTTATTTTGCTGGCGATCCCAGGGGTGTGGTTTTCTCCGCCCACGAAAGTCTGCAAGAGCTGTGAGAGCCGGGGCAACGTCAGCGTCTGGTATGTGGGCGGCTTTCTTGGTTTTGCTTTGGTGATGTTTATTTTGATCCGTCTGGCGAACTGGGCCTATGCCCGCTAGGCTGCGTCCATAAAGAAAGCCGATTCAGCTGCCAGAGTGGTTGTCCAGGCGAGAGTCCTGGTGTTGCGGAGCTGAATTGGTCAGACGATGAAATCGGTCCCTTCAGGCCTGTGGGTGAGTGAAAGTTCCACTATCACCGGTTATATCGCCGGTGCTGAGTGGCTGGAGTTTCTCGAAGGAGGCAAGGATCACCTTTGGAAGATTCGTCAGCCAGTGGGTGAGCTATGGCTGTGCCGTTTTCGTCTCGAAGAGCGGGACAAAGACTGGCTCTTTATGACCACTGAAAACGGCAAGATCACCGGAAAGAGTTGGCCGATCAGTATTGATTTACTCCCGGAGGATCGCCTTTCGGTTTCTCATCACGGATTCAGGACAATTTTCAAGCGACCGGCGTCCCGGCGAACGATAGGATGAAGCTATCTGACAACGATTGTTTCCTGGAGCTTGTCGTCACGGATCGTTCCGCGAGCGACGCGCCCGACGCGGGGGATACGCGGTTCGCCATTCGCGCGCGCATCACCGCCAAAGATACGGTGTTCACGGTTGAAACGTGGTGTTGGGTCGGATTGCAGAATCTCGTCTCGTTCGCCGGGCAGCTCCGCGTGCTTGAAGAACGCAGGGAGGGTTCAGCGGTATTGGAATCCCTGTCGCCGTTTGAGTTAAGCCTGGAGATACGGAGCATAGACCGGGCGGGTCATGTCGCGGCCGTCGGACGCGTTGGCCATGATTGTTTCAGCTCGTCTGGTGGCCAGCGATGGTCGGTGGTTGAATTCGAGATTCCCTTTTGCCCAAGCGAACTGCCGGCGCTGGTGCGGGAGTTCAATGCCTTGTCTGTTCCCCCCGGACCGATCCAATCGGCATGAACGACTCCCGGCGGATCCGCGGTCTTCTGTGTCTGGTCTCAAATCTTGGGAAAACATGAAAGCGATCTGGCTGCTTCCGATTCTACTTTTCACCGGGTGTACTCCGTCGTCGCTGATCCTCTCGTCGGCGCGCAATGAATATCGCATCCTCAACAGCGCTTCGACGCGCCAGGACGTCGAGAAGCACCTGGGAGTGGCTCTGCAGGAAGAGACAGTTTCACCGCCGATGGCGTTGGAGGATTTCCATTTTCCCGATTTTGAAATTGGGCCGAACAGCCGGTTCACAAATCACCGCGTGAATTACGGTCCCGGTTATTTTCCGCCGCCCGAAGCCAAACAGATCGTCGCCTCCCATTGCCGATATCGCGCCCGCGGGAAGATTGTTCCCAACGGGCATGCGGGTGATGCTTATGCGATGACGATGATGACCCTTGGTCTCGGCGAAATCATTGCGCTGCCCATGGCGATTAGCGAAGTTAAGCGGGACGATTCAATCGTGAATGATTTTGAGGTGTGGTATTCCACGAAGAACACCGTGCTCGCTTATTACTGGACCTAGCGGTCGGAAAAAGAGTCCGACCAACAACCCCCAAAGCCAGTGCCGGCCAGCTGAAGCGTGGCTAACTTCAAACGTTGCGCTTAACCAGGCGGATGACTACCACCGACATCACCTTGAAGAAAGAAGGGTTCGGGCTGCTTCTCCTGAGTGTCTTGAGTCAGCAGGTTGTCTTTACCGTTTGTCTATTTTGCCACCCGTTGTTGCTGTATGTTTCGCTCTGGGTAGTGCGCGTCCCAGTGGTAATTATTTGGTCCATGGCGTTTGGGCTGCCCTTGGTCTATGTCCGACCGCTCTCGGCCAAAACCTATTTTCGCAGCATTACGACGGTCGGCTGGCTGTTTGTTTTTGCCTCGGTCGTATGGATCATGGCCTATTGGTATTTCTCCGGGCAAGAGGGTGTCCCGGTCAGTTGGGACGCGGTGAAGTTGCACTACAAGCCGTGAAGAGGGGGCCAGATTGAATGTCGGCACTACGGATCACTCCCGCGCATCATTGAACACGCGTGGAAAGAAAAATGCCTGAACCGGAATTCTGGGTTCTTTTGCTATTATCTTTCGCCGTGGCGGCGGTACCGGCGTCAGCCGGTGGGGCAGTGCTTGGTTTGGGCATTTATCAAAAATCAAAAGCACTCAGGATCACCGGCGTGCTGAGGTGGACCCCGTTGGTTGGACAGGAGGAACGGGAGATTAAGCTCGTGGAGCAGCAGGTCGTGCACCTCTTGCACTCGCGCCGTCTCCCCCACCACGCAGCGAAGGACGACGTCGGCTGCCA
>JBEHXD010000329.1:0-6380 GCA_048498875.1 Verrucomicrobiota bacterium | reverse complement strand
ATGTCGGCTTGCTCAGAAAGCGCAAAATTCTTTCGCTGATCCACCGGCCATCGGCAGTCTCGCCTCCAGAAAACGCGGTGCCGTCGCCGGCGCGCTCGTCGGGTGCCGCCGGCATCGCCCCAGCCACGCTACAAAGGTCGCGTAATTGATCCCTTCCTGTCGCGCGAACTTCGCCTGCGTCAGCCCGCTCGTCTGGTAGGCCGCGACAAACTCTCGCCACCTCGCCTCAGGGATAATCTTGCGCCCGCGCTTGTCGCGCTTCGCTTCCTCACTGAGCTCGGCGGTGATGACGGTTCCCATCCCGGCAATCTACCGCACTTCGCCGAAAGCGGATAGGGGGTCCTCAGTCGGTCGTTTACAAATAACCGGCCGATATGTGCACTCTTTCCCACGCGCCCTGCCTGTGCATCTACAAACGCCAGCTGCGCGCGGGCAGCTGAACTACCTTAAGCCGAGGAAATCATTGAAAACGTTATTCTTCACTGGTCGAAATCCCGCGAACGTGAGCGGCGTAAGCTGGAAGCTATCCCCAGCGGTCTGCCGGAGCCCTAGCCGCTTGATAGATGGAGGGTGACGGCCTCATCGTCCAAGCGAGGGAGACATTCTAGGGTAAAAACATACTTGGCTCAGTGAGGGTTTCCGCTGTCTCGTTACGATGACGCCAAGACCGACTCTCCATCCTTTCCCAATGGCAAACCTCTTCATTTCGTATTCCCACAAAGACGAACCGTTGCGAGATGAGCTGGAGGTTCATCTCGCCATGCTGAAGCGTGAAGGCGCCATCGAAGTTTGGCATGATCGCAGGATCAATGCGGGAGACGAGTTCGATGCCTCGATTAGTGCCAACCTAGAAACAGCTGACGTTATTTTACTGCTCGTGAGCCCGGATTTCTTAGCTTCGCGCTACTGCTATGATGTGGAGGTGGGCCGGGCAATGGAGCGCCATCAGAGTGGAGCTGCTCGCGTTGTGCCCGTGATCTTGCGTCCGTGTGATTGGCATCGCACACCCTTCGCCAAGCTCCTGGCCGCTCCCAAAGATGGTAAACCACTGACAAGATGGGCGGATCGGGATGAGGCGTTTTTAGATGTCGTGCAACACATTCGAGCCGGACTGGGCGGCAAACCGCCTGCGCCCAAAACTCCCGCTACCCCAGTTTCCGCGATTGCCAAATCGGTGCCTCGATCAAGTAATTTGAGGCTCAAAAAAGAGTTTTCCGAGGTCGATGTGGATCGGTTTAAGGACGAGGCCTTCGACCACATGGCCGTTTTTTTCGAGAATTCATTGCAGGAACTCCAGCAGCGGAATCCCGGAATAGAGACTCGATTCAAAAGAATCGATGCACAGACCTTTTCGGCCGCCATCTATCAAAATGGAAAAAAGGTTGCCCGGTGCGGCATCCGAAATTCTGGCAACCGGTTTATGGGCGGCATTACCTTCTCCCACGACGATTCTGCTCCGGGCAACAGCTGTAACGAAAGCCTCAGCGTTGAGGTTGGCGATCAGGCACTCTCGTTGCACCCAACCTTTGGGGTCTCATTCGGGCGAACTCTTAGTCAAAAAACCAACTTCACGATTGATGGGGCGGCAGAATATTATTGGGAAGTGTTCATCCACGCCCTGCAGTGACTTTGTTTCACGACGATGATACAAGCGGTCGCCGGTCAACGTTGATCGAACGAAGCGAATAAGCCAGGTGCAGCCTCAAAACGCGCGTGATTTTCGTTTATCACGACATCGAGGAAATCAGAGCCCTCGCTTCGCGACTTCGCAACAAAACCAATTGAAAGCCAGTCGTTTATTTTCGCAGAAAAAATTGTTCCCACTTTAAATCTGTAGCGGCGATCGTTTATCAAATCGTCGATTTCTCTGGATGCGGTTTTTATCTGCTGCATGTCCTGCGAGCTGAGTGAGACCTGATATTCCTTTGTTTTCACTTCGCCGTCTCGCACAAATGAGCCACTCAGAGTCAGAAGAAAAACCGTCTCATTTTTATGTCCCTCGTCGTCAACTATGGTCCTTATCTGTCGCTCTACCACGATCGCGCGGCTCTCGGCGCATTCGTGTTTTGACGACCAAGTTACTTCAGTAGCGAGAATTTTCATTTGTGGGAGTAGCTGAGGTAAGGGTGCCCGTTCGGACACTTGGTTGGCAACCGTGTTAGTAGGCGTTGAGTGTCTGTTGAGGGTCAGTTTCCGACCGGCGCTGAATAAAACGCCTGCGCCACTAGCTCGATTTCCGCGCGCGGTAGCCGATGGGTCGCTGCGACGGTCCGCCACTGGCCGACTGCGTCCCGCACGCGCTGAAGAATCTTGGCCGCCTGCGTATCGGTGAGGCCGTAGAACTCGGCGGTGGACATGGCCAGCGCCACATCGGGCGTGGGATCGCTGGAGTCGATCGCCAACTGGTGATAGGTTCGTTCGATGTTGGGATTGAGATCGTAGGCGGGCGCCAACCGCCAGCCGTCTGCGGACAAAATGAAGCCATGGTTGCGCAGGTGATCATCCCGGTTGGAGACAAGAATGTTAAAAACGATGCGCGTCCACAGCTCGCGCAGGTCGGTTTCTTTGTGCGCCGGGCTGCCGCGCGTGCTGAGAAATTCTGCGAGTTCCAGATAACTGGCGTTCTCGCCATCTTGTCGGTTCAGCAGCGTCATCGCCGACACGAAGAAGCGCCGGCGACCGTTCGCGAGCCGGTCAAACCGGCGGCTGGCAAAGGTCCGATGACGGCTGCCCAGACTGAGGAGCTGCGTGTCAGGGACGTTCAGGCCGGCGGCGTTGGCGAGCTGATGCACCACCATTTCCCAAGCGCCGATGTCGCGGCGGTCCTCACGACTCGGAAACTTGGCGATCCACAAAGCTCCTTCCGGATCGGTAAAATTGGCTTTGGGCCGGGCGCCGCCGAGCGAACTTCCGGGGGCCAGCAGGGCGGTCAGCCACTGGCGAAACTCTGGTTGCTCGTCGGCATCCGGCGCTTCGAGCGCCAGCGACGCGGCTTCGAGTTCGCGCAGCGACGCGATGGGCGGCGCAGCCAGGTGGCGGTCGTTATCCAAAAACGGCGAGTCGGCATCCTGCCGGAAGCGGAGAGCACCCATCCGGCAGCTGTCATGGACGCCGAGGAGATAATCCCACTCCGTGAGCGTCCGGGGTGGTCGCTTTTCCTCGCGGGCCTTGAGGGTCTCGCGGCGGTCGAGCAGCAAGCGACCCCAGCGGTCGGGCGCGGAGTCCGTGAATATCCGAAACACGCCCGCTGGCTGGCTGGGATAGCTTTCGGCATCGTGCAGTTGCAGGTCGGGGTCGATTTCGAAGGTGTTTGGCCGGCGTAACCATTCCGGATCGTAGGCGAAGGAAAAAACGGAGTGACCGTGACCCACTGCGTGGAAGAGCGTGCCGACGCGGCAAAGCTCCTCGACGATGTCGGCATCCAGGCAGACATCGATTTGTTGCCGGTTGGCGCTGGCAGACTTTTTCGCGCTGACACTCATGGCGAGGAAAGTGCGGGCGGAATGGGATCGTTTGAGTCGGTCGCGGAAATTTTTCCGGAGGCCGAAGCGCGGCGTGGAGCCACCTTGCGTGTGGGCAATTTCAAATCTTGGAGTTTACGGCCGAGCACGTCGTCGCGAGCGATGAGATCGAGATCGCCTTGCAGGCCCAATACGCGAAGCACGCTTGCGTAGGTGGCGAGGCTGACGCCGGGGTCGCCCTCCTCGACGCGGTAGAGAGTCCCACGGGCGACGCCGGCACGTTTGGCCACGGATTCGGCGGAATAACGCCGACGCAATCGGGCGACGCGAAGGCGCTCACCTAGCGAGGCGAGTTGGCGGGTCGCAGGCGGAAAGAGCGTGGGAGTGGTCCGTGGCATGATGTCTTATACTTTGGTCGTCCGACGGCGTCCTTGTCCAGAGTATAAGACGCCAATCCTCAAACGGCGGTGAAGGGGCGCTGGGGTGAAGTGGTTTGCCCCGGTGGGTGTCGCCGGAACTCCGCGCGCCGTTCCCTGCGGCGCTTTGCCACGGCGCGTCCGGCCCCGAACGCCGGCGCGCCTAACTGGGGCGACTCCGCCCCAGACCCCGCTAAAAAGAACAATATTCCACCATGCCTTCCGGCATCGTGCCCGTATTCGCCTCTGGCGGCTTTGGACGTTGCGGCGTTTGGGTGCCAGCCCGTTGAACTGAAAGTGGGATGCAGGCTACAGGGTATCGAGTGCGGCCAGTTCCTGAATTTCTTCGAGGATCTCCGGGTAGCGGTTGCCGATGAACCGCTTCACCTTGGTGTTTTCGAGGAGGCGTTTCACATAGCGCTGGGCGGCGTTCAGGTGGAGGGAGTTTTCGCCGAAATTATCCTGGTGGAGACGGTAGTCCCGTTCGAGGGTCTCCATCTCCTTCTGCATCCGGGCGATTTCTTCCTCGGAAATTCCGTGGTCCTTTTTCGATTTGCTACCGTGGAGCAGTTGATCCGCCGGAGTGCCGATGATAAGCGCCTCGGCATAGGCGCGGGTGTAGTTGTTGCCGGAGACCATCAACTGCGCCATGTCGATTTGACGCGTTGGTTTTACCTTTCGGAAAAACCGGAGCGCTGCGGCGGTGATCGCCTTGTCTTTGAGCAGTTCGACCGCGTCGGCGTGGATGCCGTCGAGGAGATTGAGACTCGCCTTGATCTTGCTGACATCGAGGTCGAGGGCTTTGGCGATTTGCTCTGGCGTCACGCCTTGATCGACGGCGCGGAGGATCATCGCGTGCTCCTGAATCAGGGAGAGGCGGTTGACCTTGTCGTTATAGGTGAACGCATCGTCGTCGTTGGCCACGAGACAGAACACCTCGGTGCGACCGAGTTCGACGAGGGCCTTGAGCCGCATGTGGCCGTCGAGAAGAACGTAGCTGCCGCGGGCGCCTTTCTGGGGATGCACGATGAGCGGCTCGATCACGCCGACCTCGCGGATCGAGGCGAGCATCGAGCGGTATTTGCCCCACGCGTGGTCGGTGGGCTTTACCTGACGAATCGGATGAATCGCCGAGAGCGGCAGCGTGACGCCGTCGAGGTTGAACGCCGCGTGGACCGACTTCATGTGGTTTGGCGCGCCCGGTCGGCGAGAAATTTGGGCATGGTCTCGAGTTTTTCAGCGCGGAGGAGATTGATGTAGTCCTCGTCGGCCACGAGAACCTTGACGGCAGCGGCGGTGGAGAGGAGGCGCACCTCGCAGAGCTTGGCTTTTCGGACCATGAGTTTCTGGCGCTGGGTTTCGAGCCGGTAGGCCCGAACCAGACTCTCCGCGCTGGTTCGCCGGCCAGACTCACGGCTGCGCGGACCGTATTTGCGGCCAAAATAGCGGCGTTGATCGAGGACCCGCTTGAAGGCCGTCAGCGTCTTCTGGTTCATGTCCTTTCGTTCATAGGCCTCCATGAGGACGCGTTGGGATTCGTCGTCGGTGGCGCCGGAGATGCCGACGGCGATCGTGACCGGGATGTTGCCGTGGAGGACGGCTTCCAGCAGGCGCTCCTCGCCGTTGGTCAGCATCTTCAGGATGTCCCGGACGTAGTCCTCGCCGAGCCCGGTCTTGCGGGCAATGTCGGCGTGCCCGTGGCCCTGATCCTTCATCCATTGGATCATTTGGATTTGATCGAGCGAACGCACGCGGCGACGCGCGATATTTTCGATCAGGCTGGCGAGGAGACCATCGGTTTTCGAGAGGCCGCGGACCAGCGCGGGGATTTCCGTCTGACCAAGCGACTTGAAGGCCTCCAGCCGGCCCTGACCGCAGACCAGATCGAAGGACTCGACGCCATCGTCATCGGGCTTACCGACGGTGACGGTGATGGGCTTTTTGAGTCCGAGTTTGGCGATGCTCTCGACGATCCGCTCAAACTTGGCTTTATCCCGCACGCGCGGGTTCACGATGCGGATGCGGTCCACGGGGATCAGACGGACACGTTTTTCGTCGGCGCGGCTCATGCGGCGTCCTCCACTGAAATCCGCTCGGCCAAGTGAAAGAAAAATTCGAGATCGTCGAAGCGATACGCGTCGAGGAGTGAATCGTTGTTTTCGGACAGGCGCAGATGCGCGTCCGCGAGGTCGAGCGCGGGGAACAGGTAGTAGTCTTTGATCGCTTGGTTGGTTTCATCCATCCGGACGGCTATGGTGAGGTCGGGACGAAAGCTTTCCTCGAACCGCAGCATCCAGCGGGACGACCCGGTTTCGGTGCGCAGACAGCGCGAAAGGACGAGCGAGACGGTGAGGTCGTGATCGAGGATCAGCATTTGGGTGGCGGGGTCGCGCTCAACCGCAACCCCCATGGCGGTGAGGCGCGTGATGACTTCCTGCACGATTTCCGGGTGACGGCCGCGGAGGTAGCGGTTGATTTCGAGGAAGGAATAGTCGGTCCGCGG
>JBEHXD010000328.1:0-6380 GCA_048498875.1 Verrucomicrobiota bacterium | reverse complement strand
TGATTACGCCGACGCCATTTTTTTTGAAGTAGGGGAGGAGCGACTCCAGCGCCGTGTCGTTCAGTTCATAGCGGCAGAATGAAAGCACCGTTTCGACCACTCCGGCGGGAGCGCGATCAATGACCGCGGTGAAAATTTTCAATGGCAGGCCCGTGATCCCGATGTGGCCGATGCGTCCTGCCTGTTTCAATCGCATCAGGGCGGGAAGGGTTTCGTCGACGATCTGGTCGATCGAGGCGAACTCGATGTCATGGCACTGGAGCAGATCGATGTAGTCGACCCCGAGCCGGGCACAACTCTCGTCGAGGCTGCGCATCACACGAGTCGCGGAAAAATCGAATTCCCCCTCGCCGTATTGGCCGACCTTGGTGGCGAGGTAATAGCGGTCGCGCTTGATCTCGCGCAAGGCCCGGCCGAGGACGGTTTCCGCCCGCGTGGCGCCGTAGTACGGTGAGACATCGATAAAGTTGATGCCCAAATCGAGCGCGGTGTGGACGGTGCGGATGCTTTCGGTGTCGTCGGTCTGGCGGAAGACGCCACCCAGGGAGGACGCCCCGAAACTCAGGAGGGATACGTTCAAACCAGTGTGGCCAAGTTGTCTGCGGTGCATGGATCAGGATTGGAGTTGATAGAAGCGGGTCGCGTTGCCGCCGAGGATGTCGGCGCGTTCCCCGGTGGTGAGCGGAGCGACGCACTCGCTCACGAAATCGTACCAGTAGGTGTAGTCCGTCGCAACCAGGCACACGGGCCAGTCCGAACCAAACATCAGTCGCTTCGGCCCGAATGTTTCCAAGGCGACTTCGAAATACGGTCGCAGTAGCTGGGGTGTCCAACGCCAGCCGGGTACTTCAGTAACCACTCCGGAAAACTTGCAAAAAATCGTTTGCCGCCGGGCCAGCTCTGCGAGCCGGGTGCGCCATTCGCGGGGCGGAGCTCCCTGGACCACCGGCTTGGCGATATGATCGAGCACAATCCGCAGACGGGGGTGGCGGTCGACCCACGTGATCGCAGCGGGCAATTGACGCGCGAAGATCAACAAATCGTAAGTCAGATTCCGTTCGCTCACCGCTTGCAGAGCTTCGTTGAACCCGACGTTGGCAAAGTAGGAATCCGGTTCTCCCTGCAGCACATGACGGACTCCTTTGAAACGCGGGTTTGCCAGATAGCGATCGAGCAGCCCGGCCGAACGCGAGCCATTCTCGGCGAGCGGAAGCCAGCCGACCACTCCCTTGATCAAGGGATGCGTTGACGCCAGTTCCAGCAGCCAGTCGGTTTCGAGCAGCGACTGCCGGGCTTGGACGGCGACGCTGCCGTCGATTCCCTTCGCGGCGAGAACGGGTGCGAGGTCATCGGGCAAAAAATCGCGACGAATGGCGCTCATCGCCCCGTCGATCCAACCGTATTCCTCCGGGGAATAGTGCCAGAAGTGCTGGTGCGCGTCGATTTTCACGCCGACTCGAGGATCAGGTTGGCATAGGGTGTGGAATCCCCGGTGCGAATCAACCCAATGGCGTGGGGCACCCGGCGTTTGAATTCGATGTGCGGTTCGAAGCGGAGCGGGATTGCCCCGAGACGATTGCGCAAGGCGGAAACCTTTGCCTCGCTATTGTGCCGCCCAAATTCCTCGGCGGCGAAAACCTGCCCAACGACAAAAACCGGCAGCAGGGCGTCGAGTACCTGGGCCACGGTGGGGACGTCATCGACCAGGGAAATATCCACAGTTTCGATTTCGGGCCAGAACGGGAAACCGCGGTCCGCAATCACCAGCGTGTTGGTGTGACGGATGCGGGCGAGCAACGAAAGCAGGGTGGGGTTGAGGATACCGGAGCGCAGCATGGGGAAAGAAAGGGAACCATACTATAACCGAGCGGAGGCTTTATCTGAATAGCCTTTTTTGCCCATTGCATGACGATCCTTGACCTGTTTGATGGACGTGAAATCACTTCGCCATGGTTCAAACTGCCGTTCTGCCCTCCTTCATGTCCCGGCAGGTCGCGGAGGCGCGACGGTTTTACCTTCCGTCATTTCCCCGGCGGAGCAAAAACCTGTGCGTGGTGAGTGGTGGCTGGGAAAAGTGCGCGAGGGATTACAAAATCGGTCGCGAGGGATTTCCCTATTTCACGGTGGAATTTGTCGCGGGCGGTCGCGGGAACCTGCGCATCGGTGACCGTGACCATGCCTTGGGGCGTGGGACGGTTTTTTCCTACGGGCCGGGGATTCCCCATGTTATTTCCACGGATTCAGCAGATCGTCTCTCGAAGTATTTCGTGAATTTTTCCGGGCGGGGTGCGGTAGCGGCGATGCGCGAGGCCGGTATCGCTCCGGGTGATTGCCACGCGGTGGCCGTGGCCGATGAGGTGCAGGCGGCGTTCGAGCACCTGTTGACCGCGGGTCGTCGCGGGACGCCGACAGCGGCGCGGGTTGCCGCGTTGCAGGGGCAAATCCTGCTGCTGCTGGTTTCCGAGGTCCGGTTGCCGAGTGATGCCAGTGAGAACCAGGCGTTGCAGACGTTCCGCAAGTGCCAGCGTTTTCTCGAGGAAAACTTCGCCACCGTGACCACCGCAGAGCAGCTCGCGGCCGCCTGTCATGTCGCGCCAGCGTATCTCAGCCGTTTGTTTCGTCGTTTTGCCGGCCAGCCGGCCTATCGATTTTTGATGCGCTTGAAAATGAATCACGCTGCAACGCTGCTGGAACAACAGGGGCTCCTGGTGCGCGAGGTCGCCGACGCCTTTGCCATGGATCCCTTTCATTTTTCCCGCGTCTTCAAGCGCGTGCACGGTCTGTCGCCGGCGGCGTTTCTCCGCAGCCGGAACCTCGAATGATTCACCGGTCCCGCGCGCGGAGTTTCAGACCGGGGGCGCCTTGACTCCCGGCACGTGTTGCGCCGACCAGCCGGCGAGGGCTTTGAGCACCGGACCCAAATCGCGTCCTTTGGGCGTAAGCTTGTAAAGGTAACGCGGGGGATTGTCCTGATACGCTTCACTCGCAATCAGTCCTTGCATTTCCAGCCGCTTCAATCGTTCCGCGAGAATGTTGGTGGGGATTTTTTCGTTCGACGCGGCAAATTCACCAAAGCGCTGTTTTCCGAAAAAAAGATCGCGGACCACCAGCAAGGTCCAGCGATCGCCGAGGAGGTCGAGGGCGCAGGCAATGGGACAATCGGACCGTTCGTGAAAGGAATCGCGGGCGGCAGCAGGCTTTTTTGAGGGCGCTTGGCGTACGGATTTACGTGGCATGGGCGATATGATGATTTGTGAGTTGCAAAATGCAACTTAGTCTTTCACAAAGTAACTTTCTAAATTAAAGCAACTATCCGTCCCATGACTCATTCCCCCCGTCTTCTTCTCCTGTTTGCCCTCTGGGGCGTCGTTTCCCTCGTGGTTGCCGCCAGCGGAGTTTTGGCCCGACTTCCCACCCCGGCATTTCCGCTCATCGTGGTGGTATCGACCGTGGCGCTCACCCTGGGTTTGACCCGAAATGCGAAATTGCGAGAGGCCGTCGGGCAGTTTGGCGTGAAGAGTCTGCTGGTACCGCACCTGTTCCGTTTTGTGGGAATCTATTTTCTCTGGCTGCACGCCCAAGGCCGGTTGCCCGTTGAATTCGCTCATCGGGCGGGTTGGGGTGACATTGTGGCCGCCACCGGGGCGCTGATTTTATTGTTTGTGCCCGTGGGAACGATTTTCCGGAGGGCGGCGCTGGCGTGGAGTGTCGTGGGATTTGCGGATCTGCTGGTGGCCGTGGGAACGGCCGTCTGGCTAAACCGCACGCGTCCGGGCTCCATGGCGGAACTCCAACAACTGCCGCTGGGCTTGCTACCCATCTTTCTGGTCCCTTCGTTGCTTTCACTGCATCTTGTGATTGCCCGACGATTGCGTCGGGCAGACTTGCCCTGACTTATTTAACCGGGGAAATCCGATACAGCCCTGCGCCGTGCCAGGCGACTTCCGGGGAGAATCTGTTTTGGAAATTGCCCACATCGCGGGCCGCCCAGAGATCGCGGATTCGCACTTCTCCGCTCAGTCCCAGGCTCTTGAAGTCGACTGCGACCGGCAGACTGGGACGGGTGTCCTGATTTTCCCGGGTGGCCAGGACGACGAGGAATTCCAACGCCGCATTGGCGGGAGTATCCTTGGCTTCAGAGTCGATGGCCGCAGTGGTCTGAAACCGGACGGCATCGGCCGGAAGCTCATATTCAATGAACGCCGGGGCGAGGGCCGTGATGTCGGTGACTTGTCCCGCGGAATTTTTCCGGTACCGCGTGCTGTCCCAAGGCGCGTCGGTATGTATCCATTTGGAATCGGTGAGCGACCGCTGTGAGCCGTCGGCAAGAATCAGCCGGGGCGACTTCCAGAAAGCCTGCGCCGCGGAGCCCACGTCAACCGGATGAACCGTGAGAAAAAGCCGGGTGGCGCCCTTGATGTCGACGTCGATCGGGGCCGCCGTGGCCGGATCGCGCGTGACCCGTGGGCTGACACAGCGGGCATTTGCGGCGGTCAGAGGCAGGGGATCGCGGGTGTTGAATAGGGCAAGGTACTTGTCATTCGAGCCGGGAACATCGGCCGTCCACGCCACCAAACCGTCGTGGTCGAACAACGGCCGGTTGTTCGTGCTAGACTGGTTGACGGCGAGCACCTCGACGTTGGTGAGCAGGGAAAGCGTGAAGTCGTCGGTCTTGGTCATGTCGCCGCCGTGCATCAATGGCGAGCGGGCGATCGACCAGAGTGACATCAGGGTGCGCTGCTCATCCGGCGTGAAACGCGTGGAGCGACGCCCGAGATCCAGCACCCCGAGTGGCAACATGTCGGCGTCGGGCCAGGCGCCGATCTGTCGGTGGGAGTTCCATTTTTCCAGGCGGACGAATTGCTCGCGTAACGCGAGCCAGCGATCCCAGAAATCGTCGCTGATGCGCCAGAGATTCGCGTGTTGGGCGACATGATCGGCGGCATCGAGCACCGTTTCGCCCGGAGAAAGACTCAACACCATCGGGCGCCCGGTGCGATCGATTGCCTGCCGGATCGCTTCAATTTCCTTTTCGTGCTCGTGGTAGGGGCGGGCGATGTCGTCCACTTTCACGTAGTCGACGCCCCACGACGCGATCAGCTCAAACACCGAGTTGTAGTAGTCCTGTGCTCCCGGCTTCGCCATATCGACGCCGTACATGTCGGGGTTCCATGGACAGATGCTGGCTTTGTTCGCGATGTCCTGCGCGCGGTACTTCGTGCCTTTGACCGCGAGATTTTTATCGACCGCCTGCCGTGGAATTCCCCGCATCAGGTGGATGCCGAATTTTAAACCTCGGCCGTGGATGTAATCCGCGAATGCCTTGAAGCCTGCGCCGTTGGCCGATGACGGAAAGCGGTTCACCGCGGGTTGGAGCCGTCCGAATTCGTCCATCACCAGCACGGCGTCCGCGCGGTAATCGTGACTCTTTGCGCCCGGTTCGTACCACTGGATGTCGACGACGATATATTCCCAGCCGAATTGCTTCAGCTTTTCCGCCATGAAATCCGCCTGAGCTTTCGTTTGCTGCTCCGTGATGGCGGTCGCGAAATTATCCCAGCTGTTCCAGCCCATCGGCGGGCGTTCCGCCCATTGATGAAAAGCGGGCGTGGCGGCAAAGCTCGATAGCGTTACACAGAGAGCAAGGGCAAGAGGCAGCAGACTTTTTTTCACGTGGGTACGGCAGATTAACTTGGACGGGGTGGGTAAAATGATTTCCGGCCACCTTCTCTGAAATCAAAGCCCGGACAGTCGACGTTCGTGCCGCATGACCGTCATGGACGGTCGCGATTCCGCCGCCATTTTTGATCAAGCATGAAAGCCACAAAAGGCACAGAAGACGCAAAAGATCTGATTCCTTCTGTGCCCTCTGTGCCTTTTGTGGCCAATAATCAGCCCGAAAGGCTAAGTCCTATTTAATGATTTGGGGATCCGCGGCATCGTTCTGCCTGCAACCGGCTCACCCGTTGCCATTCTTCCCGATCCGGCCAAGGCGATGTAAAATTACCCCGACTGCCATTCCGAAAGGGATGACCAGAAAGAAACAAAATGCTCCCGTTATCTGACCAAGCGAGCCGATGGTACCAAGTGGGATTTTGGGCCGTGCAAACACTGGGGATCGAGGTTACGAATCAGCAGATGCGGGCGACGGAGTAGCCGTGCCAGGTCTTTTTCTTGGGAGCCCGCATGGCACCATTCAATCCATTCGACACCGTATCGCTGTTTACAAAACCATCTCGGACCACAGGAAACGGGGCGTTGGTCTCAACCGGAACGGTGGCGGGGATGGCAACAACGAGGACCGCAAGCGCGGCGAAGGGCTTTCTCATGGGTGATCCCGCGGTAGCAAATATCGGGCCGCAAAAAAATATTCTTGGTTG
>JBEHXD010000327.1:0-6391 GCA_048498875.1 Verrucomicrobiota bacterium | reverse complement strand
TCCCCTTTTGATTTTCAGCTCTTTTTGGCTTTGGCTTTTGCCACCTGCTTTTTCGTCACGGCCTTGCGCGCTTTGGGCTTGGCGGTGGTCTTGCGTGAACCTTCCACCGCGTTGAGCAGCAACCGGCTTTTTAGTTTCGCATCTTCAAGCCCTACGAAAAAGGGCGGCGCGGTGAACTGCCGCGCAAATTGAAATGGAGTCGAACTGGTTCCCTTGTTGGTCAACTTGGGCATGCAACCAACCTATTTGAGGACACGGGGTAGACAAGCCGTTTTCAGACGCGCCGGTAGGGCGGATTATCCCTAATCCGCCGTCAGGATTTTCGACAACTGAAGATTGGTCGGGAACGCTGGCGGCGCATTAGGATAATGCGCCCTACCTGATCAAGCAGCCGCCAGAAAACGCTGAAGCCGGGCGAGGACCCGGTCTTTGCCCAGGACCCGGAAAATCGCCGTGATGCTGGGCCCGGCATTCGTACCGGTGACCGCAAGGCGGGCGATTGCCTGGTAGTCGCCAAAGCCGAGGCCCTGGCTCTCGGCCAGCTGTTTGATGGCTGCTTCAACACCCGCGTCGCTGGAGAAATCCGCCGCGGGAACCAGCGCGATCAATTCCGCCAGCCGAGCCTTGGGATCGCCCTTGGCCAGAACCTTCTCCTTCACCTTGGCGTCCACCGGAAAATCTTCCGTAAAGAAATAGCCGGTATATCCGGCCAGTTCCTCCAAGCCCTTGATCTTCGGTTGGGCCAGCAGCATGATTTCCCGAAAATAATCCCCATTCGCGAGCACCGCGGCACCGCTGGGCTGTTTTTGGAAATACTCGCGTGCCAGGGCCAGGAACCGCTCCGCCGGTTGTTCCAGCAGGTAAAGCATGTTCATATGCGCGAGTTTCTTCCCGTCGAATTTCGCGTTCGACTGGTTGACTCCAGGCAAATCGAACAAACGTACGATCTCCGCAATCGGAAGTTTTTCCCGCGCATCGCCCGCTCCCGGATTCCAGCCGAGCAAAGACAGATAGTTCACGATCGCCTCCGGGAGGAACGAGCGCTGGCGGTACTCCTCGATCAACGCGCCCTTGTCGCGTTTGCTCATCTTCCCCTGCCCCATCTCGGGCGATTTCAGGATGAGCGGAATGTGCGCGAATACGGGCGGTGTCACTCCAAAGCCTTCGTACAGACGCACGTGTTTGCTGGTGTTGGAAAGGTGATCCTCGCCCCGGATGATGTGCGTGATCTTCATCGTGATGTCGTCGACGACATTCACGAAGTGAAACACGGGATTTCCATCTGAACGGAAAATCACGAAGTCCTCGTCCTCGGCCCGCTCGACGCGACCGCGAATCTGATCATCGATAACCACGGGATCGGCCTTCACCTTCTCAATTTCTTTTTTCCGGTGATCGTCGAACACCTTGTAGCGCTCGCCAAGCATCTTGAACCAGATCGCACCCTCTTTTTCATAAGCCCGGCCGGCATCCTGCAATTTTTTCAGGTATTGTTTGTAAACGTCGGCACGCTGACTCTGGCGATAAGGACCAAAATCCCCGCGCTCGCCCACGCCATTCGCGTTCGGGCCTTCATCCCAATCCATGCCCAGCCAGCTGAGACTGTCGTAGATCAACCGCAGGAATTCCTCGCTGTTGCGGGCCGTATCCGTGTCCTCGATCCGCAGGATGAATTTTCCTCCCGTGTGGCGCGCATAGAGCCAGTTGAACAAGGCCGTGCGGGCGCTGCCGATGTGGAAGAAGCCGGTGGGACTGGGTGCAAAACGAACGCGAACCTGGGACATGATATGAGCGGTGAAAGTGATTGAAGCGGCAGAAAACCGCAGGACTGGCGATGGTGATAATTCTGTCCAACGTGTCAAAGAATCCTCTAATCTACTGTCATGCCGTCTCCCGCGTCGCTCGTCCCGTCGGAATTTAGCCGTCAATTCGACGCCGCGGCCCGCCAAGCGGGGTTTCGCGCCGAATCGTACGGCGAAATCAGCGGGCATCCACTCACGGCTTACACCAAGCGCACGCCCGGAAGACGTCCGCGGGTTTATCTCTCAAGCGGAATCCATGGCGACGAACCCGCTCCGCCGTGGGCGCTCCTGCGGTTACTTGAAGGCGGATTCTTCGATGGCCGCTGTCACTGGTTTTTGTGCCCCTTGATCAACCCGGTCGGATTCACCCTCGGCACTCGCGAAAACCAGGCCAAACTGGACCTCAACCGCGACTACAAGGGCCCGGTGGCCAGCGAAAGTCGCGATCATGTTCGCTGGCTCATGCGTCAGCCCAATTTCGACCTCGTCATCTGCGTGCATGAAGACTGGGAATCGAAGGGTTTCTATTTGTACGAGCTGAATCCCGACCAACGCCCCACCCTTGCGAATGCGATGTTGGCCGGCGCGCAGACGACGTGTCCCATCGATCCCGCAACTGTCATCGACGGACGGGAAATTGACGAGCCAGGCATCATCCGCCCCGTGAGCGATCCGTTGCTCCGCGAAACCTGGCCCGAAGCAATCTATCTTCGGCATCATCACGGAACACTCATTTATACCACGGAGACCCCCTCCGCCCTGGCCCTCGAGACCCGCATCGACACACACCGCGCAGTCATCCGCGCCGCGCTTTCGGCGTTCTGCCATTAACGTCGCCCGCCAATCACGCTGTGCTTGAACACTCCATTTCCCGATGAATGCGGAGCCTCCTTTTCTTCCGCCTGAACCGCCACTTCCCTCTTCGCTCTCTAAGGGTAAACCCGGCGGCTCATCTCACGCTGAAGAGAAGCGCAAATCCAAGCACGCGATCCTTTACCTTGTGCTGGGAGCACTGCTGATCCTTATGATTCTTGCCGGCGGAATTGCGTACCGACTTGTTAGCGGATTTCTCGATTTTGCCGCACATAAACAGCAGGAACGGCCGCACGTCGTCGCTGCTCCAAAATACGAGCCCCTTTTCGGTGAGGGCCTGGCCGGTTCCGGATTTCATTTTCAAGTGGGCGATTCGGTGTACGTGTGCACCAGTTTCCATCAATTTGACGGAGCAACCCCGAAGACGATGATGTCAGTCGATCTCACCGATCCCATCGAGATTCTGGGTGTCGTTCATAAACAGGACGACGTTCAGGTCTTGTCTTTCAAGTCCGACCAATTGCGCAAAATGTCCCCACTTTTGTACGATAGGAGCGCTCACGTCGTCCCGGGACTTCCCGTGTATATTTATGCCGACTCGGAAATCATAAAGGGGCACATCCTCTCGATCAACGAAGCGAACGGAAAACTAAAAATCCGGACAGAAAAGTCGTTCCCCGCCGAGGGACTGAGCGGCGGCCCGATTGTTTCAGGGGAAACGGGAACGGTGATTGGAGTTTTAATCGGCGCCAACAGCTCCGAACACGCCACCCGGATTGAAGCGGAATGGTTGCGCCTTCCCGAAAAATTGTGAGGCCGAACGGCCGCGCCTATTTAAGCGGATGCCCTGTGCCATCGGGTTCAGGATCGCTGTCCCGTGTCTTTGACGGCGGTAGGTTGGCCGGAAATTTTTCCGCCACAAATCCATCGATCAACCGCTGGGCTTCTTCCGGCTCCAGCTGCATGTTGCGCCCGGCAAAGCGCGCCATGTCCGCCGGCCAGGGTGCCTTCAGCAGATAATCCAATCCCGCAGTGCGCAGGTCGATCGCCGCGCAATGCAGCGCCTGTCGCGTCATACCCAGGAGCGCCGAGTGCCGGGAGGTCCAGCCCTGTTCGGCAAACTCAAGGTAAAGCCCCGGGTCAGGTCCGTAGAGCTTATCCCCCACCACCCGGTGTTGCAGCCATTCGGCATGGGCCCTGATCTGGTGCTTGCGCCCGGTCACCAATTCCACTCCCACCAGCGAAAATCCATTTTTAGCGATCAAGGGGTGAAACACCGTGACCGCTTCCTGTGACCCGTCACCGCCAGCCACCCGTTGTTTTACCGTAACATTGGAGGTCGGATCCGGCCCGAGCGGTTGGTTTACAGCAACCGTTCCCGCGAGTTCCCCTTCCATCAAAGCCACATACAGCTTGCCGATTTTGCGGTTGAGCACCGCTTTGCCCAAGCGCCGTCCCACGGCCTCGGTTTTTGCGAGAATAATCACTCCACTTGTCTCCCGATCGAGCCGATAAATCAGACGGATGGCATCCGGTTTGAACTCCTCCCGCACCGCCCCCGCCAGGCTTGACCAAGGTCCGTTTTTGGACGGGTGGCAGACCAGCCAGCCGGGTTTGTCGAACACCAGCAAACGTTCATCTTCGAGCAACACCCAGCGACGCAGCTCGCCCGGATCGACCAGGGGCGGGACGGCCGGCGGCAGAACTTCACTGGCATCAATCATGCTATGAATTGGCTCACGTTTTTAATCATTTTTCAGATCGAGAAGGTTTGCAAAATGGATGGTCGGAAGTACCACTAATCACCAGTCGAATGAAGCGGTTGTTCCCAAACAAATGCACCGGCCCGTCGGGCGGTCGCATTGATTCCAAGGGAGCCGGTATCGAGGTCTTTCACCCCGGTTTTTGCGTCGTCAACCCATAAGGAAAATCATGAACAAAAAAAATCATCCGCACGAAGTCATCGTGTCCGGCATCCATCTGGAACTCACCGAAGGCCTGAAAACCCATGTGAAGGAGAAAATGGAGCGACTGTTTCGACATGAAGGACACATTCTGCGGATCAAGGTAGAGCTGGAATGCGACCGCAAGCACGACCGCGACCACCAGTTCATCGCCAAGGGACATCTCATCCTCAACGGCCCAGACATCAATGCCACGGTTTATGCCGATGAATGCTACAAAGCCATCGACCTGCTCGTCGACAAACTCGACCAGGGGCTGCGCCGCCGCCATGGACTCGCCAAAGGCAAACGCAATCACCCGCACGCCATCGAATTTCCCGACGTGGAACTTCCGAAAGCGATCTGAGCCGGCCAAGCCTGATTTTCTTTCCCCCAAGCCCGCCTTCCGGCGGGCTTTTTTTACGGTCAGCCTGGCGCCCCGGGCACGTCCGCAAGGCTGCAGTTGGAAAGAAGAATGCGATCAGCCAAAACGAAATCTTTTCTCAGTGAGGAAATCCTCCTACGGTGGAGTTATTGAGCAACCCCGGCGACCACGAAGAAATCGGCACCTTTCATTTGCTGCAGCAGGCAGAGGCGCGCCGGCATTCGGTCGAGGAACTGGTGCAGTCTCAGATCGCCAAGTCCAATGCCGGGCAAAAAGATGCATCGATCCTGATCGTGGACGATTCGCCTGCTTTGCGGGAAGTCATCTGCTTTATCCTTCGTTCCGAGGGATATCATGACCTGGTTGAAGCTTCCGACGGAAAGGTTGCCCTTGATTTGTTGTTCGCCCGGAATTTCGACCTGCTGATCCTAGATATCGGGATGCCAGGCATCAGCGGTTACGACGTGCTGGCCACCCTTAAAAAGGATCCCGACCGAAGCCACATTCCGGTGATCGTGGCTTCCGGCATGGACCAGCTTGAAAGCGTGGTGCGCTGCATCGAACTCGGCGCCGAGGATTTCCTGCCCAAACCGGTGAACGCCGTGCTGCTGGCCGCAAGAATCTCGGCCTCGCTTGAACGAAAACGCCTGCGGGATGTGGACAAGCTCCGGTTCATTGAACTCCAGCACGAAAAGCAGTTGTTGGAAATGGAGCGGGAAAAATCCGAACGTCTGTTGCTCAATATCCTGCCCGTCAGCATTGCGCATCGCTTGAAAAAAGGCGAACGCACGATCGCGCAGCGCTATGAGCAGGTCACCGTGCTTTTCGCGGATCTGGTCGAGTTCATCAACCTGTCCAACCGCACCGATCCCGAGGCGCTCGTGTCGCTCCTCAACGATTTATTTTCCCGCTTCGACCGGATCGCCGATGTGCACGGACTGGAAAAAATCAAGACCATCGGCGACAGCTATTTTGTCGTGGGCGGACTGCCCGATTCGCGACCGAACCACGCCGAGGCGGTCGCGGAAATGGCGCTCGAAATGTTGGACGCCCTCGCCGATCTCAACCGCGAACGGGGCACCAGTCTCGCCATTCGCATCGGATTGAATTCAGGACCGGTGGTCGCCGGCGTGATCGGCCGGAAGAAATTCACGTACGATCTATGGGGGGCGACCGTAAACATCGCCCATCGCATGCAATCGTCCGGATTGGCCAATCGGGTGCATATGACCGCCCAAACGGCGGCCTTGCTGCGCGATAAATTTTATTGTCCCGAACGCGGCATCGTCGACTGCAAGGGTCTGGGCAAAGTCCAGACGTGTCTGCTCGAGGGACGCATTTCCATGCTCGAACGCGTCGCGGGACAGAGCCTGCCGCCCAATCTGACGGTCTAGCTTCCTTACGGTAGGGCGGATTATCCCTAATCCGCCGAGCGTTCGTCCGCGATG
>JBEHXD010000326.1:0-6414 GCA_048498875.1 Verrucomicrobiota bacterium | reverse complement strand
TTATTTGGCCAGCGCTGCTTTGACGGCGGCGAAATTTGGCAGATCCTTCGGCGTCGGGGTCTGTTCGGCGTATTTGATGACACCATCGGTGCCGATGACGAAGGCCGCGCGCGCCGAGGTCTCGTAGATCCCCGCGAGGCTCGGAAACACCACCTGATAGGCCCGGGTCACGGTCTTGTTGAGGTCGCTCAACAGGGGAAGACTGATCTTATTCGCCTTGGCCCAGGCCTCCTGCGCGAAAGGGCTGTCGACGCTGATGCCATAGACGGTGGCACCCAGTTTCTCATAGTCGCCCAAACCCGCCGTGGTATCGCACATCTCCTGCGTGCAAACACTGGTAAAAGCCGCGGGAAAGAACAATAGCACTGTCTGTTTCTTGCCAAAATTATCGCTTAACCGGACGTCCTTGGGACCTTCGGCGGTCTTGGTTTTGAGCGTAAAATCCGGGGCTTGGGAGCCAACTGCGAGCGGCATGGGAAAGTGGGTTGGAAAGTTGATCGAGGCGCGACCGAAGCCGCAGCGTAGAATTGGGTAAGTAGAGCGGCCCTCACTCTCGCCGCAACCCATTTTGCACGGGTATGAGGGCGGTTACTAAAAGCCATATGCAGGCTATTAGTTTTGCTGGAAGCGGGGGTTGACGGGCTTTTCCCGCGTCTTCGGTTCAGCGCTGAAACTTCCCCTTGCCTCCCTCGCGCCTGACTCCAATAACCAGCCCTTCCATGACGATTCTGGAAGAACTTGAATGGCGCGGCCTCTATGCCGACTCCACCGACCGTGAAGCCCTGGCCAAACGCCTCGCCGAAGGCCCGCTCGCGTTGTATTGTGGCTTCGACCCGACCGCGGACAGCCTCCATGTCGGCAATCTCGTTCCTCTTTTCGCCCTGCGCCGCTTCCAGCTGCACGGCCACATCCCGATCGCCCTCGCCGGCGGTGCCACCGGGATGGTGGGCGATCCTTCCGGAAAATCGGACGAACGGAATCTTCAAACCCCCGACCAGGTCGCGCACAATATTGCGGCCGTGAAGGTCCAGCTCCAACGTTTCCTCGATTTCTCGGCGCCAGCCAATCCGGCGCGTCTCGTCAACAATTTCGATTGGACGGGCAATGTCAGCTTCCTCGAGTTCCTCCGCGACGTCGGCAAGCACATCACGGTGAATTCCATGATCGCGAAGGACTCGGTCCGGTCGCGCATGGAGGATCGCAGCACCGGCATCAGCTTCACGGAATTCAGCTACATGCTGCTGCAGGGTTTTGATTTTTATCATCTGCGCAAAACCCTCAATTGCGAGTTGCAGGTCGGCGCCACCGACCAGTGGGGCAACATCACCGTCGGCACCGAGCTCACCCGAAAGAAACTCGGCGCCACCGTCTGGGGTTTGGTGTTTCCGTTGCTCACCAAGGCCGACGGTACGAAGTACGGGAAAACCGCGACCGGCACGGTGTGGCTCGATCCGAAGAAAACCAGCCCATATCGCTTCTACCAGTTTTTCGTCAATGCCGACGACGCCGACGTCATTAAACTTCTGAAGACCCTGACGTTCCTTTCGCGCGAGGAAATTTCGACACTGGAATCCGAACTGCAGAGCAACCCCGGGGCCCGCGGCGCGCAAAAAGCCCTCGCCCGTGAAATGACGACGCTTGTCCACGGAGCCGACGCACTCGCCGCGGCACTCAAGGCCAGCGAAATTCTTTTCGGCGGCTCGCTCGAGGGCGTCAGCGAAACCATCTTCAATGACGTCGTGGGCGAAGTGCCCACCAAACCTGTCGAGAAAGTCAGGCTGGAAGCAGCAGGGTCAGCCATCGCCGACCTCATTGTGGCCTCCGGACTCGCCCCATCCAAAGGCGCCGCCCGGAAAGATCTCGAGGCGGGTGGTATTTATCTGAACAACGTTCGCGTCGATCACACCCGGGCCGTGACTATCAACGATCTCCTGTTCGGGAAACACCTGCTTCTCCGCAAAGGCAAACGCTCCTACGCCGTGTTATCCGTTTCATAAGGTGGAGCCGCGGTGATTCGGGTAGGGCGCTTTATCCTTAAAGCGCCGCTCAGGATATTCGAAATACGCAAATGTATGTTCGCGAGTCTTGAGACGGCGGACTAAGGATAGTCCGCCCTACCTGCTAAATGACAGAGGTGGAATGCGACCTCCCGGTGTTTTTTGTACCAGGCACCGAGTTTTTCGGGATGCTTCGCCTTGAAAAATATTCCGCCGATACCCGTGACGCGTTGTTTTTTCATAAGGCGATTCGGGTCCCGAAACCAATCAGTGGCTGACGCGTTGATAGGAGGTCTCGACACGTTTGGACTGTCCATCCGGGCCATTGCCCTCGCCTGCCACCAGCAATGATCCATCGGGTTTCAGCGTGTAAATGACGCGCTCCGGAAAGTCGTGCAGTTGATTTTCAAACACCAGCTCGGTGTCCGACATTGATTTGATCTGGTAGGCCGCCTCCTTTTGTCCGGAAGGCTGGACGATATAAAACAACGCGCCGCCCGGGCCCTCGCGGATTTGCAGGAATTCGTGTTCCCGCCCTTTCCCTTTCACGACCGTGCGGCCCATCCCGAGCATCACCCCGCCCGCGGGAGCCATCCATTGTTCGTCCACCAACCGGTTGTCCTTCTCCGATCGCCAGGCCCCCGCGAGCCAGGCAAGTTTGGCAATGGCCGGTGGTGGAGCGGGCTTGCCGGCTTTGGCCTTGCCCGGATCGGCCGCCATCATTCCGAGCGGCAGAAGCAGGAACACGAAATAACGAAGGCCACGCATGCGGGGGAAAGCGATCAGACGAGATAATAGCAAATCTGGGCAAAGAGCATGCCGATAATACCGACGATCGTTTCGCACACCGTCCAGGTCTTGAACGTCTGGCTTACGCTGAGCCCCAGACAATCCTTCACGATCCAGAATCCGGCGTCATTGAGGTGCGAAAGGAAAAGTGAGCCGCAACCAATCGCGACGATGATAAGCGAAACCTGGGATTGGGTGAGTTCCGGATGCAGCGCCAGCACCGGCACCAACAGGCCGGAAGCCGTGGTAATCGCGACCGTCGCCGAACCGGTTGCCACCCGGATGAACGCGGAAATCAGCCAGCCATAAAGCAAGGGCGACAGATGAAGCTGTTCGCCGCAGCGGCCAATCGCGTCGGCCACGCCGCTGTCGCGAAGAACCCGGGCGAAGCCGCCACCGCCACCAACGACGAGAATCGTCATGCCGATGGCCGCGACGCTCGTCTCGGTGAATTTCAGCAGGCGAGCCCGGGTATATCCACACCGGCTGCCCAATGACCACAGACAAAAAATCACCGAAAGCATCAGGGCCATGGTGGGATTGCCGATGAATGCGAACGCTTCGCGCACCGCATGCCCTTTCGGCAGGATCAGTTCGGTCACCGTCGCGAGGAGCATCAGCACCACCGGCAAAAGAATCGAAAAAAGCGTCAGACCAAATCCCGGCCGACGCAGCGAAGGATCAGCAGTTCCTTCGCTGGTCTCGGGTGGCACCGCTTCCACCCGTTTCACCGCCCACTTGGCATAAAGGGGACCGGCGACCACTGCCGTGGGAATGCCCACCACAAAGCCCCAGAATAACACCAGTCCCACACTTCCCTTCAATACTTCGACGGCCACCACTGGGCCGGGATGCGGAGGCATCAGGCCATGCATTACGGAAAGGCACGAGAGCAGCGGCAGGGCGAGTGTGAGAAACGGCTGCTTTGTCTCCCGCGTCAACGTCAGCAAAATCGGCAACAACAACACCAGTCCCACCGCAAACCACGTGGTCAGTCCCACCGCGAGAGCGAGAGCAACAATGCACCACTGGATTTTTTCGGGACCGAAAAAAGCGGCGAAGCGTTTCGCGAGCACTTCCGCCCCACCCGACTCGGCCAGTAATTTTCCCAGCATCGCGCCCAGGCCCAGCACGGCCGCAATACCTCCGAGGGTGGCCCCGACCCCATCCTGGATCGATTTGGCGACGCCCAA
Organism: Verrucomicrobiota bacterium; assembly: GCA_048498875.1. Lineage (GTDB taxonomy): Bacteria > Verrucomicrobiota > Verrucomicrobiia > Opitutales > Opitutaceae > Lacunisphaera. The sequence continues at coordinate 2,435 of JBEHXD010000326.1, read as the reverse complement.
CAGCGTGTAAGGCGCACCGCCTGAGCCGGAAAGTGACTGTCCCATCCCAACCGCGGCGCCGCCCACGATCAGCGAGGCAATCATCAGCGCCACGAAGGCGTTTAACTTGTAACGCGTGACCAGCAGGACCAGCACCGCAATGGCACCGAGTGCCACTCCAATAAGTTTGAGATCACCGGGACTCATCGGATCGCTGGCAGTCCGCTTCCGTCACGATCGGGACGAAAAATTGCAACGTGACCCGGGGTGGAGTCGTGAGCGATTAACATTCAACCCAACCCTAGGCGAATCGCGGCAACGAATACCAGCTTAGTTTCTCGGAAAGCCATGCTCACGTTAGCGCGGCACTTTTTTGCGTAGCGACAGGCGTCCCTGCCTGTCGTGCGCGGCCACCACAAAAAGCCACAGGCACGGAGGCCTGTGGTTACAATGAAAATCCACGCGAAAACAATGCGCCTGGTCGCGTTCCACCCGCGCTTCGCCGCTTAGAAAAACATCGCTTCCGCCAAAGCCATTTCGGGAGCGAGGAAATGCGCGCTGACCGTTTGCGTCGACTTGCCGGTGCCGAGGTCGCCCATGAATTCAGCGTTGTCCTTGGTGAGATCGGCCGCCCACAACAATTTCTTCGCGGGATCAGTGTACGTAAACTCAATCGTGAAACATCCGGCTTTCTCGACCGGCGTGACGGTGAAGGCGATGCCCTTGTCCACATTGGCCCCGGAGCGCACCAGCCCTTTTTTCACCCAGCCCAAGAGACGGCTGGCTTCCGCCCCCAGCTCCTTGCGGTGGCGCACCGACACTTCCTTCAGTCCGTCGATGATCAGCGCCGGCGCGTAACGGCTGATGAACTGGCCGATATTCTGCCGCAACGGCAGCGTGCGGGTGTATGCAAGATCGCGCACTGCGGAAAGATTCGGCCAGGAATACGAAAACGCATCCGGGGAAACGATCGCGCTGTCGAACATCACGCGCTGCGAACGGGTCAGCAGATACTGGTACTGGCTCATGCGCTGGCTGGAGGTGAAACGATGCGCCCAATAGTAAAGCGGAAGATCGGTGGAAAGGCAGATGGACACCTGTGACTCCAGATAATCCTTCGCCGACATCGGATAGCTCAGCGCCACCACCTCGATGCAACGCGTGTCTCCCTTGGATTTACCCCGGAAACACTCGCCGTAGATTTTCGCGCGCATTTCCACCTGCTTCGTGTCCTCCGTCACCGGACAAAGCACGACCACGCGACACGGGTAACGCTGCGCCAGCCGCACGGCCACGCGAAACTGCTCCACCGCGTCCTCCGGGGTCGTCGCCAACCCGAGGTGCACGACGAGGTTCAGCTGCATCGCCTTTTGTTCACTGACCTCCGTGTCAGCCCAGAGCTTGGCGAAGGCACGGGAAATACCACCGACCGGAACTTCCATCCCCGGCAAGGCTTCAAAAATGTTCATAACGAAAAAGAAAAACCCAAACGCCAAAAGCCAAAGGCCAAATTGTAACGGGCAAAAAATCCCCCCGAAATCTGCACGGAAGGATCAATGCGAAATAAGGCCTTCATCGACGCGTGGAATTTTTGAGATTTGGCGTTTTGGCTTTTGAAATTTCGCGCGGCTCCGCCGCGCTTACGGTTCCCGCCACGTGTGACCGTTGGCGGCGAGCAGGGCGGCGGAAGACGCGGGACCCCACGAGCCGGCGACGTAGCTGTCCATGCCCTTCCGGCCCTGCGTGGCCCAGTGCTCCAGAATCGGCGTGATCAGCTGCCACGAGCGCTCTGTTTCGTCGCCGCGGATGAAAAGCGTTCCGTCGCCAATCATGGCGTCGAGCACCAGGCGCTCATATGCCTCGGGGGTGTTCGACCCGAACGTCGTGGCGTAGCGGAAATTCATTTTCACCGGCTGCATGCGGGTCTCGAGGCCCGGCACCTTCGCGTTGAGAATCAGGCTGAGCCCTTCGTCCGGCTGGATCTGGAACGCGAGGGTGTTTTGCGCGAGATTGAAGCGCTCGGACTCCGCGAACAGACTTCCCGGGGCGGGTTTGAAGCGGATGGCGATTTCGCTCACCCGGCGGGCCATGCGTTTGCCGGATCGCAGGTAGAACGGCACGCCCTGCCAGCGCCAGTTGTTGATGCTCAACCGCAGCGCCGCGTAGGTTTCCGTGGCGGATTCCGGCGTGATGTCTTTTTCCGAAAGATAACCGGGCACTTCCTTGCCCGCCACCATGCCGGCGGAATACTGGGCGCGGGCGACATCACTGTCCGGACCTTCCAGGCGGACATGCTGGATCGCCTTCAGCAATTTCACCTTTTCATCGCGCAAGGACTGGGGATCGAACGACACTGGCGGCTCCATGGCCGTGAGCGCCAGGAGTTGCATCGTGTGATTCTGAATTTAGCGGGCGTAGTGGCCGGCGTGCGAGGGCTCGGCGAGCGCCCGGGCGAC
>JBEHXD010000325.1:0-6442 GCA_048498875.1 Verrucomicrobiota bacterium | reverse complement strand
CTCCAGCTCCTTGTTGCCGACCATCGCCCCCATCGTGTCCGACTGGTTCATGGCGTACAGCATCGCCTGGCGGACCTTCGTGTTGTTGGTCGGCGCGATTATCATGCTTTTCCAAGGCAAGCAGGATGCCGCGCGAACGCTGAAGGCCCGGCAGGAAGTGATTATCCGGACTTCCGACGGCAAGCAGGTCGAAGGCCGTTTCATTTATTTACGGGACTTCGGCAGCACGCTCCTCGTGCGCGAAATGAGCCCGGACTTAAAAACCGCGGTCGGCAGCCGCTGGCTGAAGGAAGGCAGCTATTCCAGTTATACGCTGCTGGAGAGAGCAGCGGTCAGCGGTGACCAGTAAGCGGTGAGCAGAGAACAGTAAGCGGTGACCGGTGAGCAGTGAGCTGCGAGCCCTAAGGTGGAGCGTTCTGCTGGCCAGCAGAATGCCCCCAAAACGCTTTCAGGGCGCCCGATCCAATCCGATCAATTCCACCACGGATTTCGCAGATGAGCGCGGATTAAGGTAGGGGCCGTTGCCCTCAACGGCCTTCAGGACGTTCCCTCGCGCTAATGATTCAGAATTCAGACCTGCGACACAAGATCACGGAGAGGCACAGAGAGCACAGAGTAAGAGTGCGTATCGAGTAACGGGTAGCGAGTGGAGTAGGTTGCGCGCTCGTCGCGCAACGCGTGGAGACGACCAGCCATCCTCCCCAATCTCCTTCCGAACTCCGTGCCCTCTGCGACAAAACCTCAGTCAGTTTTCGTGCCCTGCGCGGCTTGCCGTTCTGCTGACCAGCAGAATGTGTTGTCAGGCTTCTCGCTACGCTCGGAACGTGGGGCAAAACTTCTGCTGGATTCGCGTCCATTCGCGTGTTTCGCGGGCAACCTCTTCTTACACTGGCGGGTTTCATCCCGGGGATTGTCGTGTCGGTTGACGGAAAAATTGCCGTCGTCCCCACAACCTCGCCCCGTCATGAAGTCTTCCCGTCGCTCTTTGTTTGCCGCGCTGCTGTCCGCCACCGCCGCCTCGCTTGCGCCTGATTCCGCCCGCGCCACGACGGATTACTCTACGCCCTACGTCTTCAGCACGCTCGCCGGCGCTTCCAGTATCGGCAGCAACGACGGTCCGGGCGCCGTCGCCCGGTTCTACTCGCCGCGCGCGGTGGCCGTGGATCAGGCGGGCAACGTGTACGTCGCCGACGCGGTGAACGACACGATCCGGAAAATTTCCCCCGATGGCATCGTCTCCACGCTCGCCGGTACCGCCGGCGTTTTCCTCTCGGGAGTCTGGGACCGGCAGAACACGCCCGCAGACATCGATGGCACCGGCCCGAACGCCCGGTTCGGCAACCCCGAGGGCGTCGCCGTCGCGCCCGATGGCACGCTTTACGTCGGGGATAAAATGAACTCCGTCATCCGGAAGATCACCCCGCAGGGCGTGGTCACGACCTGGGCGGGATATCCCCGGATCTTCGGTGCCGCCGATGGCACCGGCACGGCCGCCCGTTTCAACGCCCCGGTGGGCGTGGCCCTTGACGCCGCGGGCAATCTCTACGTGGCAGACTGGCAAAATCACCAAGTCCGCAAAATCACGCCGGCAGGGGTGGTCACCACATTGGCGGGGGAATTGGGCGCTTTTGGCCACGCGGACGGTACCGGCACCGCCGCTCAATTTGTCACGGTGATGTACCTGGCCGTGGACAAAACAGGCAACGTATACGTCCCGGACATCGCCGCGGTCCGCAAGATTACTCCGGACGGAGTCGTCACGACCATTGCCGGATCCGCCGTCGCCATCGGCAGTATCGACGGGACCGGCCTGGCCGCGCGCTTCGGGTATCTGGGCGGCATTGTGGCGGATCGTGCGGGGAACCTCTTCGTCGGCGATGGGGGCAACTACACGCTGCGCAAGATCACCCCTGACGGGGTGGTGACGACGGTCGCGGGCAGCGCGGGCACGCCGGGCTCCGCCGATGGCACGGGCAGCGCCGCCCGATTCCGGGGAATGGGCGGCATGGCCATCGACGCCGCCGACAATGTTTACATCGCCGATGAGGGCAACAATACCATCCGCAAAGTCACCCCGGCGGGCGTGGTGACCACGCTGGCGGGTCTGGGACTCGACTATGCCATTGGCAGCAGCGACGGGCTTCCGGGTTTTGCCCATTTCGAAAAAGCCACGCAGATTGCCGCGGGGCCCAACGGCAGTGTCTATGTGGCGGATACGCTGAATCACACCATTCGCCTCATCGGTCCGACCGGCACCGTTCAGACCATTGCGGGGAGCAGCACCGCCAATTCCGCCAATAATGAAGACGGCGCCGGCACCGTCGCCCGGTTCGCCGCCCCCGGTCCGATCGCCGTGGACGGCAGCGGCACCATCTACGTGGGCGAAACGGACAACGGTACCATTCGCAAAATCACCTCCAGTTACGTGGTCTCGACCTTGAATCCCGTGACGGGCGACAAGGACCAGTTTGTCAGCATCGGCGGTATCACCACCGATGCGTCGAGCGGCGTGTACGTCAGCGACGATGCCGAGCACACCATCAACAAAATCTCCTCCAGCGGGGTAATCACCGTGGTGGCCGGCCAGCCGGGAGTGGCGGGCGCCACCAATGGCCCGGCGACCACGGCGAGTTTCAACAAACCCGAGGGCCTCGTCATTGATCCGGCCGGGGCCATGTACGTGGCCGACACCGGCAATCACCTCATCCGGAAAATCGCCGCCGACGGTAAGGTGACAACCGTGGCCGGTGCGGCGGGTGTCAGCGGCGATGCCGACGGCCCCGCCAGTGAGGCGCGGTTTAATTTCCCCAGCGGGGTCGGCCTTGACCCTGACGGGAATCTGTTTGTCGCAGACAGTTCCAATTCGACGATTCGCAAGATCACTCCGGCCGGAGTGGTATCCACGGTGGCGGGACGGCCCGGAACGGCGGGGGTGGCGGATGGGATGGGAGCGGACGTGCGATTTAATGCGGCGTCGGTGGTGGCGGTGGACAACAAGGGGAAATTGCTCGTTTCCAATGCCAGCACGATTCAGGTCGGCCAGGCCGCCGCGGCGCCGGTGATTACAACCCAGCCCGCGAGCCAGTCGGTCACGGCGGGAAACACGGCTCAGTTCACGGTGACGGCGGGCGGTGCGCCGGCGCCGACGTATCAGTGGTACTTCAACGGCGCAGCTTTCAGCGGCGGCACGGCCACCACGCTCAGTTTCTCGAATGTCCGCAGCACCGATGCCGGCGACTACACGGTCGTCGTGACCAACTCGCTCGGCAAGGTCACGAGCAGCAAGGCCACGCTCACGGTAAACGCCGCTGCTGTCACTCCGACTCCCACGACCCCGGCCCCCACCACGCCCGCACCCTCCACGGGCAGCACAGGTGGCAGCGGCGGCGGCGGTTCGATCGGTAGCTGGTTCGTCCTGACCCTCGCCGCCCTCGGCACCGCGCGTCGCCGCGCAAATCGCGCCTAGCTGCTGGGGATCGGCTTAAACCCGTAGGTTGCGCGCTCGCCGCGCAACGCTTGGGCGAAACCTCACGTATTACTGTTTTTAAGACTGGTATGAAATCCAACTTCTTTGCGGGGAAGCGTTGGAGGATTGAGCAAGGGTCGGAGTTTTTCGTAAACATCGCGCAGAATTACGTCGTGAGTGACGAGCTTCTTGTCGATTTCGGCGAGACGCTTAATGACAATCGCGTGAGCCATTAACGCTTCCCTCATTTGAACAAATGCTCTGACCACAAACAGACTCATTTGCACCGCGCGCGGACTGTTCAGCACCGTTGCCGCCATCAAAGCGCCGTGTTCAGTGAAACCCCAAGGCAGCTTGCGCAATCCACCTCGCCTTGAACCCGTCGGTGTATGCAGAGCATCGCTGGTATTGGATTGGTAATCATTGTTTTCCGTTTTTGATGTCGCAGATTGCGATATCAAACTGAAGTGTTCCTCGCGGGTAAGCTGAAAACGAAAGTCCACGGGAAAACGATCAATGTTGCGCTTTACCGCTTCATTAAATCGTGAAGTGGTTACGCCGTATAGCCGGGCAAGATCGCTATCGAGCATGACGCGTTGACGTCGGATATTGTGAATAGGGGGCAGGTCTTTTTTCATGAGCCATGGATGTCTCGCTGCTGACGGCAGCGACGTGGCCCACATAGTAGTCGGAAGTAATCGATCCACAGATACGAGCTCAAAACTCAGCTCTGCCCTAACCAGATGCAGACCTGCGACACAGAGAACACAGAGGAGTACGGAGAGCACAGATGAGTAGCGGGTAGCTAGTAGAGTGGGTTGCGCGCTCGCCGCGCAACGCTTGGAGACAACCAGCCATCCTCCCCCATCTCCCTCCGAACTCCGTGCCCTCTGTGACAAAACCTCAGTTAGTTTTCGTGCACTTTCGTGTGTTTGGTACCGTTCCTGCGTACTCGCAGCCCGGTACATGTCCACGTACCTACGTGCGAGGCATGTGGGCCAAAACTTCTGCTGGATTCGCGTTTATTCGCGTGATTCGCGGGCCAGTCCACTCCCCACCGCTCACCGTTTACCGCTTACTGCTCACCCCCACTGCTCCCTCAGGCCGCCTTGGATTTCTTTCGCAGCGGCTTGATCGAAACGATCTGCACCGGATTGATCGCGAGCGAGAATTCATCCCCGTCGTCGGGAAAGATGATCAGATCCTTGGTCTTGGGATGCAAAGTGGCATGGTCGGGATGATCAATCACATGCCGGTCGCCGCTGTCGAGGGTGATCTCCACCGGAAAATGCTTCGCGATGCCGAGCAGACGTTCCACCGATCTCATGCCCTGAAGCGTATCGTTGCCCATTTCTCTTTCAAGCCCGTTACCCGGCAAATTCCACCTGAATTCAGGCTTCTCGCTGCGCTCGGAACGCGGGCAAATTATTTTTTACACCAAGGTCGCGAAGGAAGCAAAGGTTCGGCCTTCTGATCTTTGTTAACTTGGCGTTCTTGGTGTGAGGAATTTCATTCGCGTCCATTCGCGTGATTAGCGGGCAAACCTCCATCAATCCCACCACGGATTTCGCGGATGAGCACGGATAAAGCCAGCCTTAGGGTAGGGGCCTTTGCGCCTTGCCTCTCGCGTAGGCGAGGGGACAGGTACCGGGATGCGAGCGCGCATCAACGGTGCCAACGGCCTTCGGGAGCGTCCCGGAATTAAACGCGGAGGACGCAGAGAGCGCAGAGCAGGAGCTGGATTATTTACCTCAGCGATCTCCGCGACCTCCGCGTTAAAATTCAGTGTTCAGATTTGCGACACCGCGACTCTGCGACAAAACCCCCAGTCAGTTTTCGTGTCCTTTCGTGTGTTTAGTGGGCAAATTATTCTTACACCAAGGTCGCCAAGGAAGCAAAGGTTTGGGATTCTGATCTTTGATAACTTGGCGTGCTTGGTGTGAAAAAATCCATTCGCGTCGATTCGCGTGATTAGCGGGGAAACCATCTGATTTCCGGAATTAAACGCGGAGGACGCAGAGAGCGCAGAGTTTGGACGAAGATTTATTGCGACCAAAGCTCACTAGGTCTTCAGAGCCCTTCGTATCTTCCGCGTAACCTTTCTGCTTAGGTTTGGATCAGTGATCATCTGTGATAATCAGTGGTTAAAAAATCGGGACTCTGGTCGTTTCGACTTTCCCCCTTGCCCGTGTCGTTCGAATCAGCGTAAAAGCTAAGCGGGCCATCGACACTGACGTGCACCAAAAAATCATCACCAGATTACTCTGTGGACTGGGTTTGTTGTTAGTTTTGGCGGCCGCCGCCCGCGCTCAAATCCCGCCCGGCTCAACCAAACAGGAAGTCATCAATCTGATCGGCTTCCCCGCGAGCACGTCCAAGGCGGGCGATCGCGAGATTCTGAATTACCCCGACTTCACCGTCGTGCTGGAGCAGGACCGGCTGACGAATCTGCAGTTCAAGCAGGTAAATCACAAGCCGCTGAGCAGCTATCTCCTTGCACCGCCAAAAATCACTGCGCCGCCGGTGCATCAAAACGGTCCTCTGGCCACCATCGCCACCGGTTCCGTTTCCGGTGGACCGGTTCTGCATGCGAGCACGCTGCCGACGTCGCCATCACCTCCACCGCATCCAAGTGGAGTTTCACCCCTTGCGGCCACTGCACCAACCGATCCCCTGGCCGAAATGAAAACCCGGATTGCCTGGATCGTCGGACTATTCTTTGTTTTTGCCATCGCGAAGCTCTGGCTACAAATCGCATCAAAGAAGCGGAAACAGAATGCCAGTGATCGCTTCCCACGACCCCCGCGCCAGAAGAAGGAGCTGCAACCCCTGGTCATTCCCCGCCGGGGCAGCCCTCCCGCACCTGACCCAAGCCAGCAGCAGCCATCCCCACCGGGTGGATCCTAGCTAGCGTTGCGCCGGGATTGGAATTGCACCGTTTTGTCAGATGAAAATTTCGTGCTCGGTGCGGCTTGC
>JBEHXD010000324.1:0-6469 GCA_048498875.1 Verrucomicrobiota bacterium | reverse complement strand
CCGGTTTACGGTGGAACCGTGATACCGCCCGAAACCTCGGCCTCGATCGAGGATGCTTTCGTCGCCGAGCTGCAAAAAACCCAGCGCTTCGAGCTCGTGCGAATTTCCCGGACCGATTGCATGCGACACTTCGGCTCTCCCGAGTTTTCGTCGGTGGGGGTACTGCCCCATGATTTTATGACGCTGCTTGGCCGGGAGTACGCCGCGGACGCGGTCATGTTTGTGGATATTACGTCATATCGGGGATACCGGCCCCTGGTGCTCGGGGTGCGAGCCAAGCTCGCGACCGTTGAACAGACCCGTCTCCTGTGGAATTTTGATGAGGTTTTTTCTGCTGACGACCCCTTGGTCGGGAACAGTGTACGCCATTTTTACGGTTCCGCCGACCCCTCGGGTATTCCACTCAAGAGCGGGCAGGGGGCTTTGCAAAGTCCCGGAAAGTTCGCGGCTTACGTAGGTGCCGCCACTTTTGATACCCTGCCTCCGCGTTAATGAACTGGGAGTTTTTTGTTAAAGTCCCGGTTAATCCGGCCGATTATTTAGTCATTAACCAACGGCGTTCCCTGTATCACTCTTTCTCTGTCAGTGGCTGACCGTTTCCCGTCTCCGCCTTATGATACATTCCGCTTCATCTTCATCGTCGCCCGCTCGCAACATCGCGATCGAGGCGGCTTCCACTGCTTCCACGGCTCGCGCCCCCAAGCGTCCGGTCGTCGATCAGATTCATATCGATAAAGCCTCGGCTTTGCGGAGCAACCTCCAGCAAGTGCCGGAAATTCGCGCCGAAGTGGTTGAACGAGCCAAAGCGTTGGCCGCTGATCCTTCGTATCCGTCGGACAAGATCATCAACCAGATCAGCAAGGCCATCGTCAATTCGCCCGATTTATCGGAAGATCTCAGCTGAGCACGCCCCTCATGCTCGCTCAAGGTTACGCCCGTACTTATCGCTCCAACGCGGTTCTCACCGCGAGCCCCGGCCAGTTGGTGTTGATGCTTTTTGATGGGGCGCTCAGTGCCCTCGCGATTGCCCGCGATGCGCTGGGCCGCCCCGAAAGCGACATGCGGCGGCTCGAGGTCGTGAATCACCAGCTGCTGAAAGCGCAGGCCATCGTCTCTGAATTGCAGGGCGGCCTGAATTTCCAGGCGGGTGGCGAGGTCGCCACCACGCTCAATCAGCTCTACGATTACTATAATCGCCGCCTGTTCGAGGCCAACCTGCGCAAACAGGTCGGTCCCGTTCTCGAGGTGGAAAAGATGCTGGGCGAATTGCGGGCCGGTTGGGCCGAAATGTTGACCAAACAGGGCACGCCCGTCGGAGCTGAACCCGTTCGCGGGGTCGCCTGAGCGATGGAAACCCCTTTCCAGTGCGCGTCCCGTCTGCTCGTCGCACTTGACGAACTGGTCGCGCGCGAAGGCGTCTATCTGCGCGCCGGCTCGTTTGAACTTGCCGCCAAGGTGCGGGAGAGCGCCGGCCCGGTGGTCGGCCGCCTGGTGGAACTTTCCCATTTTCCCGAAGTGGCCGCGATGCGCGCCCGGGTCATGGCCATTGTCGAGCGCAGCCGCCAGCATTCCCTGATTCTCGAGGAGAAAATGACCGAATTTCGCGCCGAGATGCGTCGCACCGACCAGGCCCGTCAACGCACGAGTCAGCTGGCGCCGGCTTATGTGCGGCCGCCCGCGGCGAAAAATCAGCGCTTTGTCGCGGCGGGCTGATCCCGTTTTATCGCGAGGTAGTCCGGGGGATTTGGGCGACCGGGCTGAATAGCAGTCGCGGATACGATTTGGGTGTTACCCGGACGCATTTAGCCGCGTACAAAATCTCTCCAGGTCACGGACATGTCACGAACTGTAACAGGGTTAAAGTCCGGCGGGGAACAACCGATTATTTTTTCAACAATGTCCTCCACTTTTCCCAGCGTTCCTTTGGACGCGGCGCATTCGCCATTATCATTTGATGCGTTGCTCGGTCCCTGGGCCAACAGCGCTGATCCTGCCTATTGTCGCGATCAGGAAGGACGGCTCCTCGCCGTCAACCAGGCCTTCGCCCGCAAATTCGGTCGCATCGCTTCCGAATGGCCGGGCACTTCGCTGCGTGACATCATGCAGCTGGAGGAAACCGCGGCCCTGAGCTCGGTGATGGTCGAACTCGCCCGCCCGCCGCACCGCGCCACTCGTCAGCATCGTTGCGATACGCCGCAGGGCTGGCGCTGGTTTGCCTGGGAAAAGACGCCGCTGCGTGATTTGTCGGGTCGGATTTTTGGCGTGCGCGCCGTGGGCCGCGATATCACTAAGCAGCGCCTGGCCGAGGAACAGTACCTCAAGCTTTCGCGCGCCGTCGAACAGTCTCCCGTGGCGATCGTGATCACCGACGCCGAGGGGCGCGTCCAATACGTCAATCCCAAGTACACCGAGGCCTCGGGACACGCGCTGGAGGATATTCTCGATCGCACCATCGACGTGCTGCGGGATGGCCATCCTGATGAAGCTTCCTATCAGGCCATGCTCGCCGAAGTGCGGAAAAAACGCGAATGGCGCGGCGAACTGATGAGCCAGGGTTCGAATGGCCGCCCCGTGTGGGAGTCGGTCCAGGTTTCCAGCCTGCTCGGACCCAGCGGGGAGGTAACCAATTTGCTTTGTCTGCGTGAGGATATTACCGAGCGGAAACGGCTCGAACAGGATCTCCGCCAGGCGCAGAAAATGGAAAGCCTCGGCACGCTCGCCGGCGGCATCGCCCATGATTTCAACAACCTGCTCGCGATCATCAATGGCTACGCGGAATTCTGCCTTGTGCACAACGCCGACGCCGCGCAGATCAAAAAGAGCCTGCAGGAAATCCATCGCGCCGCCCAGCGCGCGAGCGGATTGGTTCGACAGATTCTGACCTTCAGCCGGAAAAACGAGGTGCGGTTTGCTCCGTTCGATCTGAACCAGCATGTACGCGATCTGGTCGCCCTGTTGTCGGAAACTTTTCCGCGCACCGTTGCCTTTGATGTCCGCCTCGGCGAGAAACTGCCGCCGCTGCTGGCCGATCAGAATCAGGTGCAGCAGATCCTGCTTAATCTTTGCGTGAATGCGCGCGATGCGATGCCTTCGGGTGGCACGATCACGGTGAGCACGGAATTGCAGAAAGGCTCCGACCTTTCCGATATTGCCGGGGCCGATTCGCGGAAAACCTATGCCTGTCTGCGTGTCGCGGATACCGGCACGGGCATCAAACCGGAAGTACGGGCCCGGTTGTTCGAACCTTTCTTTACCACCAAGCCCGGCTCGCAGGGCACGGGTCTCGGTCTCGCCGTGGTCTACGGCATCGTCACGAGCCACAAGGGCTTCATTCACGTGGAAAGCGTGCCCGGCATGGGCAGTACCTTCATCGCCGGCCTGCCGCTGGCGGAAGAGGTGGTTTCCATGCCCGCCGCCGTCGACGTCGGGGAATTCCCGGGCGGCACGGAAACGGTGCTGGTGGTGGACGACGAAGCCTCTTTGCGGCATCTGCTCGACGCCACGCTGACCTCGAAGGGTTACCGGGTCGTCACGGCGGCCAACGGCCTGGAGGCGATCGATTATCTGAGCCACATGAGCAATCCGGTGGACGTCGTGCTCCTCGATTTGAATATGCCCGGCGCCAACGGCGTGGATGTTTTCAAGGTGATCCGCTTGGGCCGCCCCAACATCAAGGTGCTGATTTTGAGTGGCAATCTCACCCGTGAGGCGAGGTTGGAGTTGCAGGGTCTCGGACAAAATAATTTCATCCAGAAACCCTACGCTCTTGACGATGTGGGCCGGCATCTGCGGGCGTTAATCGACAAGAAGTAATTTATGGGTGTTCCCCAATCTCCGGAAAGGGGGATTGTCGACGGGCTACGGTCACTATCGAACCCAGGTTGGTGGTGTGCGCTGAATTTCCGCCCGGTTAATGGTGTGCGCAATCCGATCTGCTGGTCGCAGGCCTGTTGTATGTCTCTGAAATTTTTCCCTATGCATTTTCCTAAGAACTGTGGCCGGACACGGGACGGTTTGAGTTGATCGAGGGACGCGTTACCAGCCTGACCGAAATGACGAAGGTAGGGCGGATTATCCCTAATCCGCCGGGGAGCGTACGAAAGTCGGTATAGATAAACGACTATCCTGGACGGCGGATTAGGGATAATCCGCCCTACCATTTTTAATCTATTCCGGAAACGGGCGCTCTCTAAGCGGCCAGACTGAACTGCTCGTTGGCAAGCGGGGTTTTCAGGTTCGTTGATCCCGTGTTTACCTCGAGATGCACCGTGCGATTGATCGATCCGCCGATTTCGCGATGGCGGAGCGACAGGCCATATTTGTTGAGGTAGTCGAAAGTGACGCCCGAGTTGCGCTCGCCGATTTTGAACGGGTCCTGTCCGGCGAGCATACCTGCGCCGCCTGCGACAAAAATGCGAAGGCGAAGTGGGTCGGCTTTCATGCCGACCATTGCCTTGAAAAAGAGCGGCAGCCCGGTGTTGCCAAACATGGCCGGCTGTTTCGCGGCCTTGTCAGGCGCGATCGATGAATCCGGAAGCATGAAGTGCAAAATGCCGCCCACCTTTGCGACGGGATCGTAGGCGATCACGCCGATGCAGGATCCGAGCGCATAGGTGCTGAGAATCACCTGCGGGTTATTCGACACAGCCATGTCGCCCACGCCGACGATGACGCGCTGCGCAAACAGGGAGGCGATGTTGGGTGCGGCCATGCTCAGCGATTCCGCCGGAACACGGGGGACGGCCGGCAATGGGGGACAAAATTGAAATTCACGTGAACCACGGGAAGGAAAGGGGTGCTCGAAAAGTAGGCTTAGAGATACACCAACAACCGCTGCTGAATGGGAGTGATTTGGTTGTGGCTGCGAATCTTTGCGATGGTCGCCGGCGCCAGTTCCTGGCCTTCGCCGATCAGAAGCAGGCCGTGGGGACTGTAAATGCCGCTTGCGAGCACCATGCCGGGCTCGAGTTCCTCGAGCATGATTTCGCGGACCTGGCGCGGAAGCCGGGCCAGCTGGGTGACCTTGAGGAAAAGGCGCACGGCCTCAGGATCGTAGGCCAGTCCGGATCCGGCGAGAATCGCATCAAGGGCGGCCTGCTTGGGCAGTCCGGATTCCACGAAGTCCACCGCGACCGCCAGGCAGCGTGCGGTCCAGGGAATGTTCTTGCCGGCGAGCCCGTCGGGGTAGCCACGGCCGTCGAACCGCTCATGGTGGGCGCGAATCGTTTCGCCCAGCGCCGGCCGGCTGTCCACGAAGGTCGCGAGGGTTTGCGAATAAATGGGATGGTCGTTCAGCATCGAGCGTTCGCGCTCGGTGAGGCGTTCAGGATGCGAACGGAAGGCGCGGAAAAGTTCGCGGGGAATGCCGATGAGACCGAGGTCGCAGAGCAGGGGAGCGGAGCGCAGGACGTGGCGTTCCTGGTCGGTGAAGTGATCGGTTTCCGCCATGCGGGTGCAAACCTCGACCAGGGTTTTCGCCTGTCCACCGAGGACGGGGTCGAACGTGGTCAGGATGCGGCGGCACAATTCGAGGGAGTGTTCGTACGAGGTGGCGAGTTCCCGGTTGACGATATCGAGCTGCTGGCGCTGTTGTTCGAGATCGTGGACCTTCGCCTCAAGCGCGGTGTTGGCGATTTTCAGCTCCGCATTGAGACGCTGGGACTCGGCCTGCAATGCGGTGTTGTGCGTGATGAGATCGTAGCGATGGGCGGCGTTGCGCACCGTCGCGGTGAGTTCCTCGCGCAGCCAGGGTTTCGCGATAAACCGGAAAATTTCACCCTTGTTGATCGAGTCTACCAGCGTCGGCAGCGAAAGCACCGCGGTGATCAGGATGCGCGAGGTGTTGGGTCGGATGCGCTTGCTCTCGATCAGGAAATCGAGGCCCATCATCTCGGGCATGCGCTGGTCGGAAATGATCACCGCAAAATCCCGCTCGGCCAGGATCGACAGCGCTTTGATCGGGCTGGAAATGGCGACAACATTGTAGCGTTCGCGCTCGAGGGTTTCCTTGAGCGCGGATAGCACGAATGGCTCGTCGTCAACGATGAGGATGGCCGGCTGCTCGGGGGAATGCGGGACCGTGGTCATGACGTGTGGCTGACGGCGGGGTTGGTCGTCGAACTGGGGGCGAATTGACGGATAATGAAATCCGCGACGTGGCCGAGAGGAATCTGACGTTGCGCGCCTTTATTTTCCCACGCCGCCCGGGGCATGCCGTAGACGATGGAAGTGGCTTCGTCTTGGGCAAAGGTGACCGCGCCTTTTTCCCGCAGTTTGAGCAGCCCTTCCGCGCCGTCCTTGCCCATGCCGGTCAGGACGCCGGCCACGGCGTGGGGCGCGGCGCCGCAATCGGTCGCGGATTTGAAAAGCATGTCCACCGCCGGGCGCTGGTGCCAGATCTGCGGGCCGTTGGCGACACGCACACGATAGTGGTCCACCTGCCACTGGAGCAGGAGATGGAAGTTACCCG